>NZ_KV786797.1:1367-65156 GCF_001806955.1 Burkholderia sp. HMSC10F09 | reverse complement strand
GTCGGGCGGCCAGCAGCAGCGCGTCGCGATTGCGCGTGCGCTCGCGACGCGGCCGTCGATCATGTTGTTCGACGAGCCGACGTCGGCGCTCGATCCGGAGCTGGTCGGCGAAGTACTGAAGGTCGTCGAGACGCTCGCGAAGGAAGGGATGACGATGATCATCGTCACGCACGAAATGAACTTCGCGTTCAAGGTGTCCGACCGCATCGTCTTCATGGAGAACGGCCGCATCCTCTACGACGTGCCGCCCGAGCGCATACGGGCGAGCGGCGACGCACGCGTGAAGGATTTTCTGCGGCATGTTCACTTCGCATGATGGGACGCGAGGCTCACGCATGAACGGCTTCGATTTTCCGCACGACGAACGGCGCGACGCGCGCCCCTGCGTCGACCGGCTGCGCGCATGCATTGCCCGTGCGGCCGCGCATCCGGACGACATCGGCACCGCATGGCTGGCGCGTCGCGACGCGGCGGCGCTCGCCGAGGCGCACGAATGGGACCGGCGCGCGCGTCACGGCGGCGCCGCGCCGCTGGCCGGTGCGGTGCTGACGGTGAAGGCGTGTTTCGACTGCGAAGGCTGGGTCACGCATGCAGGCTCGCGCGTACTCGCCGACGATCCGCCGGCGCGCACCGACGCGGCAGTGGTCGCGGCGCTGCGACGCGCCGGCGCCGTGCTCATTGCGCAGACCGCGATGACGGAGTTCGCGTACGGCGCGCTCGGCGTGAACCGCACCTACGGCACGCCGGCGACGCCGCTCGACGCGCATCGCGAGCGCGTGGCAGGCGGGTCGAGCTCGGGCGCCGCGGTGTCGATCGCGCTGGGCGTCGCCGATCTGTCGGTCGGCTCGGACACGAGCGGATCGGCTCGCATTCCGGCCGCATTCTGCGGCGTGGCGGGGTTCAAGCCCTCGCGCGGCCGCTATCCCGATGCGGGCATGCAATTCCTGTCGACGACGTTCGACGTGCCAGGCCTGATCGCCGCGACGGCCGCGCGATGCCGCGATGCGGACGCCGCGCTGCACGGCCGTGCGATTGGTGCGGCTGCGCCTATGCCTGCGCGAATCGGCGACCTGCATTTCGTCGTGCCGGAACGCTTCGCGACCGACGACACCGATGCAGCGGTCGCGCAGGCGTTCGACGCGTGGCTGTCGCGGCTATCCGCGTGCGGCGCGCGCATCGAGCGCAAGCGGCTCGATTGCATCGTCGAGGCCGGTGCGGCTGCGCGCGAGGGCGGCATCATCGCGGCCGAGGCGTTCAGTCTGCATCGCGCGCGGCTCGCGGCGTGCGCGGATCGCTACGACCCGCTCGTCGCCGCACGCATCACTGCGGGCGAGCAGGTGCGTGCGCACGACTATGCGGCTGCGCTGGTGCGTCTGCGCGCACTGGCCGACTCGTACGACGCGGCGCTCGGCGAAGCGGACGCGGTGCTCACGCCGACGGTGCCGATGCTGCCGCCGCGTATGCCCGAGCTGGCCGACACCGCCGTCTATCTCGCGCAGAATGCGCGCGCATTCCGGCTCACCGAGTTCGCGAACCGGCTCGATCTGCCGAGCATCAGCGTGCCGGCGGACCGCCGGCGGAACAGGCCGATCGGGCTGCTGATGACCGGACGCCGCGGCGGCGATGCAAGCCTGCTCGATGCGGCAGTGCGCGTCGAACACGCGCTGGACGCATGCAGATGAACCGTTTCCCGTCGGCGGGGCACGCCCTGCCGTTTTTCATCGTCACCATTCCGAGGTGCGCATGATCGTCGTAAGATCGGCCGACATTGCCCACACCGAACGCCACGCAAGCGGGCCTGGTTGGGACAGCAAGCGGATGATCGTCAAGCAGGACGGCGTCGGCTATTCCGTTCACGAAACGCGCGTGCACGAAGGCGCGGAGCTGCATCTGCATTACAAGCATCACTTCGAGACCAACTATTGCGTCGCAGGCGAAGGGGAGGTGGTCGATACGGCAACCGGCGACGTGCACCGCATCACGCCGGGCACGGTCTACGCGCTGAACCGGAACGACGCGCACATTCTGCGCGCGACGCGCGGCGATCTGCATCTGGTCTGCGTGTTCAATCCGCCGCTGACGGGGCGCGAAACGCATCGCGAAGACGGCAGCTATGCGCTGCCGGCCGGCGACGACGTGTAAGGCCGGCCCGCCGTCGTCGCATGCGTGCCGCATCGCGCGGCATGCATGCGGCGTGCGCTGCGTGCGCTACGCGGCGTCGCGATGGGTGCGGCGGATCGCGTCGACGAGCATGCGCTCGGAATCGTCGAGATAGCGTGCGAGCACCGTCACGGCTTCGCTTCGGCGGTTCTGCGTGAGCAGATCGTAGATGCGGTATTCGCGTTCGATCCAGTCGGGCGTCTGCACGCGTTTCTCGTCGGGATCGGACGCGAACACGAGACGCAGCTGCGCAGAGATCGTCCGGAAGAATTCGTCGAGCAGCGCGGACTTCTGCAGCGCGACGATATGCTGATGAAACCGCAGGCTATGCGTGCCGACGGCCTGCCAGTTCTCTTTCGCGAGTTCGCGCTCGGCCGCGCGGATCGCCGATTGCATCTTGTCGAGCAGCACCGGTTGCGCGAGCTCGGCCGTATTCAGCGCATGCAGTTCGAGCGTGCGGCGCGCGACGTACAGATCGCGTACGTCCTGGCGATTGAGCGTGCGCACGACCACGCCCTTGTGCCGCACGAACGTGACGAGCCCCTCGCGGCCAAGCTGATGCAGGACTTCGCGAAGCGAATTGCGCGACGTGCCGTATTCGGCGGCGAGGTCCATCTCGATCAGCGCGGTGCCGGGCGGCAGCTTGCCGCTGATGATGTGCTCGCGCAATTGATGGCTGATCCGGTCGGCGACCGATTGTCCTCTCGCTTTTTCGCTTGCCATGCTGTCCGTTCGCTCCTGTCCGATCGCCGCCGGCGTGGCCGGCCGGCGGCGTTTCGCCATTCTACGGGCTTTGTCACGCCGTGCCGTCGTGCTGCCAGCTCGCCTGTGGCGGCTGCATCCCGTGCTGGCCGCGATACGGCGCGACGGCCGGCGACGACCAGCCTGCGAGCAGGCTCGGATCGAGCCGGTAGATCTCGACGCCGAGCGGCCGGCACACGTCGATCGGATCGCGTGCGTCGGGCCCCCACATCGGCACGGATAGATCGCCGCCCGGGCACGTCGACATCGCACACAACAGATCGATCTCGGCGAAGAACTCCAGATAGTCGCCCGGTTTCGCCGGGCAGGCTTTCATGAAGTATTTGTCGTCGTCGTTCAGGCCCGTGCACTGGAACACGTTCAGCACGTCGTGCACGTCGAATTCGGTCAGCCCGTACGGCGCAACCGCGCGCACGAGGTTCGAGTGGCAGTGGAAATGGAAGTCCTCGCCGGTCAGCAGCTTGTTGACGTACGGATCGCAGCGTGTGCCGAGCAGGTCGTGCACACGGCCGCCGTCGCCGTCGACGCCGTAGTCGGCGAGCGTGTCGTCGGTGATCGTCGCCATCGGGCGCAGATACGGCAGCGTCGACCACAGGCGATCGAACGTCGTCACGTGCGCCGCCTGCAACTGACGCGTGCGAGACGCCCACATCCGCTCGCGCGGATTGTGCAGGTTCCACATGTTCAGATCGGCGACCTGCGGCCCCTCGAGCGTGACGATCCGGAACACGTGGCCGGCCGGGACCGTCCAGGCGAACCCGCTGCGGATCGGCACGACGTGCGATTCGATGCGCTCGCGCGCGTCGCGACGCTGCGCGATCGCGGCATAGAACGATTTGTCGACGTTCAGGACGGAGCCTTTGGTGACCTGGTAAGCGGCGGGATAGCTGGACATGACGCGTTGCTCTCGACGAAGGTGGCGGATACGGGCGGTCGGCCGGAAGCCTTTGCAGTGGCCGGTCAGGCGTCAATTCGGATGGTGGATTGTTCAACAATCCGTTGGCGCTGCGAGGAGTATAGGCGGAGGGCGGGGCCGCGTGTCAACCGGCGGAAAGTACCGAGAAGTACCGCGCGCGGCGCGGGCGTGCAGGCGCGCTCGCTGCGGGAGGAGATAAAAAATGTTCGGTGTCAAGTATTTTCAAGGCATCCCATTTGGCCTGAAACCTTATACGAGACAGCAAGTTAGCTCTGTATCGTGCCACCCGATGGCACCTCGGCGGTGTGGGCTAGGTGCCACATGAGAGCGTTGGGAGAGAAAGCCGGATCGCGCTACATCGGACACGGAGTGCAGCGTCGGCAACCGACCTGAACTCCCATATTACCGGCTTCCCAAACGAAGAACGCACGGCCTGGAGCCGCGCGTTCTTCATTAAATCTATGTCGGAGCATCGTCATCCTGACTTCGGGGTGGCGACGGCCTTGGCCTTGCCACCCCGCTTGAATCCCCGATCCCCCGCCATGAAGGCTTCGAGCATGTGCGGGATCAGCGTGGCCGCATCGACCGCTTCGCCATAGGTCTGCGCATGAAGAGCGGCGTACCGGTCTAGATCCATTTTCAGGCTGGCTGGACAAGCGAATGTCAGCTTGGTGCTGCTGGTCGATGGCAGCGGCCCAAGCCGGAGTTTTCTGGCCATGTTCATCGGGCACCTCCACGCTGAAGAAAGAGCGGCTGGTAAGGTCGAACCTGTAAATCCCTTGCCACGATGATCCGCACCGGCAACCCCGGCCGCGCTGTCAGCGTCGGCTGGATGTTCATGTTGCGCCGGGTCATCTCCTGCCCCACTTGGTTCACACTGTCCTGCAGACCATCGCGCCCGGCAATGACGATGCGGTTGCCGTTCTGCCGATTCTCCGGCGCGGCCAACTCGGCGCCGATACCCAGCAGCGTGGTCAGCGCCGCCCCGGCAAAGATGCGGCCCCAATGCTGATCCACTTCATCCTCCAACCCTGCGTAGCCCGCAGGATCGGTGCCGACAAGGTTGTCGAGCGTCAGCGAGGATGTGTCTGGCAAGATGATCCGGTTCCACACCATCTGCACCCGGCTCTGCCCGAAGCTCACCTGGCTGTTGTATTTGCCCAAAATGCGCGAGCCCTGCGGAATCAGCAGGAACCTGCCCGTAGCCGTGTCATAGACCGGCTCCGTCACCGTGGCGATCACATCGCCCGGCAGGTCGGACTTGATGCCTGTGACCAGCGCCGCTGCGATCACCGTCCCGGCCATCACCTGGTACGGCGAGGCTGGCATTTGGAGATTGCCGGAATTGCGAGTCTCCTTGGAGCCGCCTTTCAGGAACGCCTCTTTCTGGTCTTGCCGGTTCTGCACGGTGGTGGGATCACTGGGCTGGGCCGCCGTCGAGGCCGGACCGGCCGCCAGCGGATCGAACCCTGCCAAGGCGTTGGCCATGCCGGGTGCTCCGGGCGCCGCCTGCGCGACAGCGCCAGCGGCTTGGCCCGGCTTTCCCGAGCGGAAGAACACCGCCGAAGCCGCCGCCGCTTCGGCCTCCTTGCGCAAGGCGTCGTTGGGATCATGTCCCGGCGGCATGTAGGTGGGCTGCTGCGCCGCCACGATGGCCGGCCCCAGGTCGCCCGGCAGCGGCGGCCCCAGCTCGGGCGCCTTCGGCAGTTTCGAGTAATCGGACGGCAACCCATCCAGCCCTTCGGACTTTGAGACCCGATCCACGTTGTACAGCTCGTTCTGCCAGCCTGCGCCGCGCCGGTGCGGCTGCAGGGCCCAGATCGTGGCCCCGAGCACGGCGACCGACAGGCCGCCGGTGAGCATGGCCAGCGTGCGCCGGTTCAGGCGCGTGACCGGGCGCGGCTGGGCGCGCAACGCCATCGCTTCGGGCGCCGCCTTGCCCCCCTGAGAAGTGGCATGGTCGGGGGTGTTGTCTTGGCTCATGCTCAATTCCTCCGTGCCACGCCATCGGTGCGCTCAATTCGCACCACGGCGCCCTTATCGCCACCCAGGCGCAGCTCGGCCGCACCAAACAGCCGATCCACGATGTAGTACGGCGAGCGGAAGCGGTAGTTCACCAGTTGTCCGTCGCCTTGCGCGCCGATCACGAACATTGGCGGTAGCTCGCCTTGAGCGATGCCCGCCGGAAACTGGATATAGACCTTCTCGCCATCGTCAAAGGCCCGCAACGGCTTCCACGGCGGATTGCTGCCGCTGACCGCGTAGCGGAAACGGATCTTCTCCAGCGACAGCCCGGCATCGACCGGCGCGGCGGCGCTGGCCGCTTGTGCCTGGCGCTGCAGGGCCAGCATCCTGTCCTTGGGGTATTCCCAGGACACCGAAGCCATCCATGTCTTCTCGGTCGAAGTCAGTTCTAGCAGGTAGGTGCGCCGACTGGTCGTGATGACCAAATTGGTCTTGAGGCCCGAGCGGATGGGCTTGACCATCACATTGACGCGCAGCGCATCGCCGCTGCCGCTCGATGTGTCGCCCACGATCCAGCGCACCGTGTCACCGGCAGCCACCGTCACCAGTTCCTCGCCCGGCTGGAGCGCGATCACGGTCACGCGACCCACGGCCGCATAGACCTGGTACAGCGCGCCATCAGTGAACGGCCAGACCTGGATGGCGTTCACATAGCCCTCGCGTGTGGGCGCAACACGGGCCTCCGTGTTCGCACGGGTCACGCGCACCTTCTCGTCGGGCGATTCCAGTGTGGCCTTGGCATCACCGGCCAGCGGCTTCATCTGTCCAGGCAGTGCCAGCACCTCGGGCACGGTCACGACCTCCACGGGCTTCGGCGCCTCGGGCAGCGGCTGGGCCTGCACCGGCCCATCCAACGAGATGGATGGCGGCGGAGTCCCCTGCGTGGCGCAGCCCGAGAACAAAACGGTGGATGCCAGTAGGATCACAGGCAAGGCGGGTTTACGGAAATGTCCATTCATGGTTTTGCTCCTTCGTTTCCTTCCAGCTCGCGGCTCCACGCCAGCCCGTTGACGTAGATACCCAGCGGGTTCTTGCGCACGCGCTGCTCCGTGCGCGGGGTCTGCAGCACCGTGGAGATCACCGCGTTCCAGCGCTCGGTGCGATCCAGCGCGCCGTTGACGAAGCGCGTCTCGGTCCAGCGCACGTTGAAGGACTGGTCGCTGGCGCGGGTCACGCTGGACACCTGCACCGTCACCGACTCCTTGCCGATGCGCGAGAACGGATCAGCCACCCGCGCGTACTCATTGAGCACCACGGCGCCCTTGTCCGTGGTGTAGTCATAGGCATCGAGCCAGTTCTGCCGCACCACGATGGGGTCGATGGACAGCGAGCGCACCAGGCCGATGAAGCGGCCCAGGTGGTAAGCAATCTGCGCATCGCTGGGCTGGTACGGCGTGGCGGCTTCGCCGACAGCGCGCACCTGGCCCGCGTTGTCCACCTCGATCACGTAGGGCGTGACGATGGACTGCGCCGAGCGCCAGACCAGGCCGCCGGCCATCAGCACCGCCAGCGTGAGGCAGCCGAAGGCCATAAGCCGCCAGTTCTTCGCCTGCACGCGGGCCGAGCCGATGCGGTCGTCCCAGACCTGGGCGGCGGATTGGTACGGGGTGGCAGGCTGCGGCGTATCGGCGTAGCGCACCTGCGGTCGTTTGAATCGCATGGGAGTTCTCCTTATGAATCGGAATCACGAAGGCTTGGCCCCTGGCTGGAGCTGCCGCCGTCGCCGCCGCGCAGCGTGTGGGCGGCCGTGGTCGCGGCATGGGTGAGCTGCTGCCTGCGGTGCAGGCGCTTGGCCCAGGCAGGCTGTTCGTTGGATGGAGGCGCATCTGCGGCATCAGCGCCAGATGCCGGCGCCTCATCCGGCCGGAAGGCCGCTGCCACGCGCTCCTTCATCGAGCGTGCGCCGTCGGCTACCTTTTGCCCGGCGGTCTTGGCCACGTTGCCCGCGCCAGCGGCAGCGCCTTGGATGCCACTGCCTGCGGCCGTAGAGCCAGCATCGAAAGCCGCCTTGGCGCCGCGCGCGCCGCCGGCCGCAAGGCGGGCTGCACCAGGTGCCATCCGCGCCCCTGCAGCCACGGCGCTGCCGACGCCAGCAGCCGCAGCCCCGACGCCAATGGCAGCGCCTGCGGCCCCCAGCGTTGCTCCGGCCATCGCACCGGCTCCAAGCTGTGGCCCGCCGGACACCAGCCCGGTGGCAATGCCCGGCCCGAAGATGCCCAGGGCCAGCATGGACAGCGAAGCCAGCATGATGACCAGCGCCTGGTCGATGGAGGGCTCGGCACCTGCGGGAATCCTGAACTCGGCAAACAGCCCGGTGCCGATCCCCACGATGACCGCGAGCACCAGCACCTTGATGCCCGAAGACACCACATTGCCCAGCACCTTCTCGGCCAGGAACGCCGTCTTGTTCCAGAGGGCGAACGGCACCAACACGAAGCCCGCGAGCGTGGTCAGCTTGAACTCGATCAGCGTCACGAAGAGCTGCACCGCCAGCACGAAGAAGCACAGGAGGACGATGCCCCACGCGAGGAACAGCACCACGATGGAGGTGATGTTGACGAACACCTCCGGGAAGCCCGCCATCTGCTTGATCTGCTCCAGGATGGGGGCCGCCGCGTCGATGCCGGTCTTGGCCAGCCGCCCCGGCTGCAGGAAGTTGCCCATGCTCACGCTGGAACCGCTGGCCGTCAGGCCCAGCCCCGCGAAAGAGCGAAACACCACGCCCGCGAGCATGTTGAAGTTGCCGATGATGTAGGCGAAGGCGCCCACATAGAGCACCTTGCGGATCAGCTTGGCGATCACGTCCTCGCCCTGGCCGCTGGCATGGCCCATCGCCCAGAACAGTCCGGCGAGCGTCATGTCGATGACGATCAGCGTGGCTGTCAGAAACGCCACCTCGCCCTGCAGCAGCCCAAAGCCCGAGTCGATGTAGCGCGAGAAAACATCGAGAAAGCGGTCGATGACCGATACGTCGTTCATGGCCCGGCCCCGTCAGCGGTTGTAGAAATCGACGGGGTGCGGCGTGTATGGCGTTCCAGAGCCCAGAAAGCGCCGCGTGATTTCGCGCCCGCGCTCCGTGGCCGCGGCCTGCCGCGCCTGCTCCAGCGATACGGCGCGATCCTGCGTGAGCTGCAAGCGTTGCGTCTGGATCGACTGCTTGGCCTGCAGGGCCAGCAACTGGTTCATGGCCTGCATCGCTTGCAGCGCGCCCACGGCCGATTGGCTCTTACCCACGAGGTCAGCCAGCACGGCCTCGTCATCCTTGAGGTTCTGCGAGGCCTGGGCCTGCATCTGCATCGCGGTCTGCAGGCTGGTGAGCGTGTTCTTCCAGCGTTCCTGCGTGTCCCGGTACATCTGGTCGCCGCTCACGGTGGCAGCGTACTGCTCGGGATACAGGCGCTTGAACTCCTTGTCCATGTTCGTCACGTCGTAGGCCAGGCCCTTGGCCTGGTCGATCAGCCGCTGGGTCAACGCCAGGTTGGCGCGCAACTGACCGACCACGCTGGATGGCAAGCTCGCCAGGTTGCGCGCCTGGTTCTCCAACATCTTGGCCTCGTTCTGCAACTGCTTGATCTGGTTGTAGAGCTGCTGCAGCGTCTGGATGGCCGTCAGCATGTTCTGCACGAAGTTGGACGGATCGAACACGATGAGGGCCGCCGCGGGCTGGGCGAACATCAGGGAGCCGGTCAGGACGGCGGCGATTGCGGCGGGAAGGATGCGGGTTTTCATGGTGAGTTCTCCTGCGGGTGGGAAGGAAACGAGGACAGCAGTTCGGCGGCCCAATGCAGGCCGCGATGGCGCAGCCAGGTGGCCGCGAACGGGGTGGAAGCGGAAGATGTGGAGGTGGTGGCGGCAGCGAGCACCGCGTCGATGTCGCGCTGGTCTTGCGGCGTGGACGCACCCGCGAAGGCCAAGGTCGCGGCGCCCAGGTCGAGGTCGAACAGGCGATTGCCGAGACGCGACTGGTAGTAGTAGTCCCGCTTGGGCTGTGCAGTCGCCACGATCTCGATCTGGCGGCTGTTGAGCCCGAAGCCTTCGTAGATCGTGCGAATCTGCGGCTCGGTCGCCTGCGGGTTGGGCAGGAAGATGCGGCTCGCGCAGCTCTCGATGATGGCCGGCGCGATGCTCGAATCCTTGATGTCCGCCAGGCTCTGCGTGGCAAAGATGACGCTGACGTTCTTCTTCCTGAGCGTCTTGAGCCACTGGCGGATGTGCGCCGCAAACACCGGGTCATCGAGAAACAGCCACGCTTCGTCGAGGATCAGCAGCGTCGGCGCACCGTCAAAGCGTTCATCGAAGCGCGCAAAGAGGTAATGCAGCACGGCCATGACAGCGGCCTTGCTGTGCATCAGTTCCTCCATCTCGAAGCACTGCACGGAACCAGCGCCCAGGCGATCCGAATCCGCATCCAGCAACTTGCCGTGTGCGCCACCTAGCACATAGGGCGCCAGCGCTTGCCGCAGTGCGTTCGATTGCAGCAAGACGGAAAGCCCGGTCATCGTGCGCTGCTCCAGCGGAGCACCGGCGAGACTGCCGAGTGCCGACCAGATGGCCACCTTCTCGTCGGGGCCGACCGCGACACCCTCATGCCGCAAGCGGCCTTCGAGCCATTCGGCCGCCCAGGTGCGATAGCCCTCGCGGTCGATGCGGGCGAGCGGCTGGAAGGCAATTTCTCCATCCGTGCCCAGGTCGTAGTGCTCGCCGCCCAGGCCCAGGATGGTGGCGCGCATCGAGCGCCCCATGTCGAAGGCGAAGATGCGCGAGCCGCGATAACGACGGAACTGCATCGCCAAGGTGGCGAGCAAGACCGACTTGCCCATGCCCGTGGGGCCGGCCACCAAGGTATGGCCCACGTCGCCAATGTGCGTCACCAGCCGGAACGGCGTTGCCCCCTCGGTGCGCGTGACGATCAGCGGCGGGCCGTCGAGGTGGTCGTTCTTCTCCGGCCCGGCCCATACGGCGGACACCGGCATCAGATGTGCCAGATTCAGCGTCGAGATGATGGGCTGGCGCACGTTCGCGTAGGCGTGCCCCGGAATCGACGATAGCCAGGCATCCACGGCATTGAGCGTTTCGGGGATCGTCACAAAGCCGCGCCCCTGGATGACGCGTTCCACCATGCGCAGCTTCTCATCGGCCTTCGCCGGGTCGGCATCGAGCACCGTCACCGTGGTGGTGACATAGCCGAAGGCCACTTGGTCGCTGCCCAGCTCCTGCAACGCCGCATCGGCATCCGCCGATTTTTTGCTCGCGTCGGTATCGACCAGCGGGGTTTCCTGCTGGAAGATGGTTTCGCGCAGCAATGCGATGACGTTCTTGCGCTTGGCGAACCATTGGCGGCGCAGGCGGGAAAGCTCCTTTTCCGCATCGGCTTTGTCGAGGCACAGGAACCGGGTTGACCAGCGATACGCAAAGCCGAGGCGGTTGAGGTCATCCAGAATCCCCGGCCAGGTCGAGGTCGGGAAGCCGCGCACCGTCGCCACGCGCAGGTGCTGATCGCCCAGCATGGGCGCCAGCCCGCCAATGAGCGCGGAATCGGCCAGCAGCGCATCGAGATGGAATGGCACTTCCGGCACACCGACGCGATAGCACCGCGTGGAGATGGTCGAGTGCAGGTAGGTCAGCGTCTGGCTGTCATCGAGCCACGCGATCTCCGGCATCACGCCATCGAGCAGGTCAAAGATGCGATCCGTTTCCGCGACGAAGGCCGTCAGGCGCTCGCGCCAGTCCACGCCTTCGGTCGGACGGTTCTCGTAGAGCAGGCCCGCCGCGCGGGCGCGTGCCTCCTCGGGCGGCAGATACATCAGCGTCAGGTGGTAGCCGCTCTCGAAGTGGTTGCCCGAGTCCTGGAAGGCGGCGCGGCGTTCCTCGTCTACCAGCCACGACAGCGGCTCGGGAAACTCCGAGTGCGGGTAGTTGGCGGCGGGCCGGCGCTCGGCTTCGATGAACAAGGCCCAGCCCGAACCCAGCCTGCGCAACGCGTTGTTCAATCGTGCTGACGTAGAGATCAGCTCGCCCTGCGTGGCACTGTCGAGGTCGGGGCCACGAAAGCGCGCCGTGCGCTGGAACGAGCCATCCTTGTTCAGCACGACGCCCGGCGCAACCAGCCCGGCCCAGGGCAGCCAGTCGGCCAGCAATGCGGGCCGCTGGCGGTATTCGGCAAGGTTCAGCATGGCATTCCCCTCACACGTCCAGCAGCGGCCGGTGCTTGATGTGGCGGGCGAAGACCTGCATGAACTGCGGATCGACGCGCGCGCCCCAAACCGCCAGCGCATGACCGACGATCCAGAGCACCACGCCGGGAATCCACATCTGCAAGCCCAGGCCCACGGCAGCGGCCAAGGTGCCGTTGGTGATGGCCACGGTGCGCGGAGCGCCGCCCATCAAAATCGGCTCGGTCAGCGAGCGATGCAGCGGCACCTCAAAGCCGGGAGCGAAGCCCTGCACGCCATCGTGGGCCGCGTTCATACGACGGCCCCGCCCGAGAAGCTGAAGAACGACAGGAAGAACGAGGACGCGGCAAACGCGATCGACAGACCGAAGACGATCTGGATCAGCTTGCGGAACCCGCCCGAGGTATCGCCGAAGGCCAGCGCCAGGCCCGTGGCGATGATGATGATGACCGCGATGATCCGGGCCACCGGCCCCTGGATGGATTCGAGGATGGATTGCAGCGGCCCTTCCCAGGGCATCGAGGAACCCGCGGCCTGGGCGGTGCCCGCAAGCAGCAGCATCAGCGCCGCGAGCATCAAGCCTTGCATGGCCGGGCGAGCCAGGTTATCCAGCCGCGCGGGCCGGCGAAGAGGATTTGCGGAAGTACGGAAAGCAGGAACGATCATCTGCGTCATGGCAGTTCTCCAGAGTGGTCAGGGGACGGGGAGGAAAGGTCGGACTGCGGCAGCAGCTCCGGGAATGGAGCCTCCAGTGCATCCGCCAGTTGGTAGCCCACGCCATCGAAGCCGACGACGCGGGCGATGCTCTCGATGCGGCGCTTGCGCCCGCGCCCGGCGATGTGGATGACCACATTGACCGCTTCCGCGATCAGCGCACGGGGCGGGTTCACCGCCACTTCGAGAATCAGTTGCTCCAGGCGCAGCAATGCGCCCAGCGCGGAGCCGGCGTGGATGGTGGCGACGCCGCCTGGATGGCCGGTGCCCCAGACCTTGATGAGATCCAGCGCCTCGGCGCCGCGCACCTCGCCGACGACGACACGATCCGGGCGCAGGCGCATCGAAGACCGCACCAGCTCGGTCATGGACACCACGCCCTGGCGTGTGCGCAGCGGTACGTGGTCGCGGGCTGCGCATTGCAGCTCCACCGTGTCTTCGAGCACCAGCACGCGGTCGCCGGTGGCGGCGATCTCGGCCAGCAACGCATTGGCCAGGGTGGTCTTGCCGGTACTCGTCCCACCGGCGATCAGGATGTTCTGGCGCTCGCGCACAGCGCGCACCAGCAGGCCCGCCTGTGCGGCGGTCATCATCCCGTCCTCGATGTAGCGCGACAACGGGATCACGCCGAAGGCGCGCTTGCGCAGCGCGAAGGCTGGCCCCGGTGCAGCGGGCGGCAGGATGCCCTCGAAGCGTTCGCCGGTTTCCGGCAGCTCGGCTGTCAGCAGTGGCTGACCCCGATGCACTTCGGCGCCGACGTGGGCAGCCACGAGGCGGATGATGCGTTCGCCATCGGCCTCGGACAGCTCCACGCCCATCGGCGCGCGGCCCGTGGACAGGCGATCCACCCAGAGCGTCCGGTCGGGATTGAGCATGATTTCCACCACGTCCGGGTCTTCGAGCGCGGCAGCGATCAGCGGCCCCATTGCCGTGCGCAGCATCTGGATGCGGCGATCCAGCGATGTGGCCGTGAAGGAGGAAGGAACGGCGCTCATGAGGCTCGCTCCTGTGCTTCGGCCGTGTCCGCCATCCGCATCGGATCGGGATTCAGTTCGTCCACCACGTCGCGCACCAGACTGCGCCCACGCAGCAGGTGGCGGCCAAGCTGTTCGACAAACTGCTCGAAGCGGGCCTTACCCTGGGCGCGGGCGGCGTCCTGATGGGCCTCGGGAACAGGTGTGCTGACGGTCAGGAAGTAGCGGATGAACAGCGCCAGCGTTTCGATGGCAATGTTCTGGTCGCGCTCCAGGCGCTCGGCGTGGCGCGACAGGCGATCCAGTCGCTTGGCGATGGCGGCTTCGCGCTGGTCGCCAGCGTCGGGCGACAGCCACGATGCAAGCGCTGCCGCGACGATGCTGGACTTGGACACGCCCTTGGCGGCGGCCAGTTCGTCGGTAAGCGCTCAATTGACGACGTCTGGTATTGAAGGCTGAACGTTGGCAGGCTTGCGTCCGCAAAGACTTTGCGGACGCAAACATGATCCAAGACGAGATTGACCTATTTCCGCTGCAGGCGGTGCGAGTCCGCTCCAATGGGAAGCGCGACTACGAGCCAGCGGCCAAGCGGCGTCTGATTGAGTTCTGCCTTCAATCGGGAGCATCGGTTTCGGGCACGGCTCTCAAGGCTGGCATCAACGCTAATCAGTTGCGCAAATGGATTCGGGAGTACCGAGATTCAGCGCAGGCGCGAGGTGCATTGCCGGCATTCGTGCCGGTTGTCCAGGAGGTTCTGGATTCGCGGCCGATCGAGACACCTGCAAAGGTCGTGGTGCCTCGCCGCGAAGCGGCCTCAGCGACTGCCGATTCGCCACCGCAGCGAGCGCTACCGCTGGCACTCTTGAGCGCGAAGCTACCCAACGGGGTATCACTCGAGCTCGAATGCGACGAGCGACACGTGGCGCTCGTAAGGGCAATGATCGAAGCCCTGAATGGAGGCCATTGATGTTCCGCCTCGACGCTGGGCTGCGGGTGTACCTGCATCGCGACGCTGTGGACTTCCGTAAGAACATCAACGGCCTGGCACTGCTGGTCGAGCAGGCGCTCGGGCTGGATCCGTTTGCATCTGCTGTATTTGTGTTCCGCAACCAGCGGGCCGATCGCATCAAGATTCTCGGCTGGGATCGCAACGGCTTCTGGCTACTGTTGAAGCGATTGGAGGCGGACCGGTTTGCTTGGCCACGCGAGGCGTCGGTGGCCACGCTGACGGTCGAACAGTTGCACTGGCTGCTCGAGGGAATCGACATCGAGGCGATGCGCCGGCACCCGCACCGAGAATACCATCGCGCTGCGTGAACGCTGCTTGGCGGCAGCGGTCTAACCCGCCATGCCATCCACGCCCGTCACCGTTACCGCCGCCGAGCTGCAACTGTTGCGAGACGCCGAGCGCGAGCTCAAGGCAATACTCGCGGAACGCGAGGCAATCAAGGGCGAGCTGCGTGTGATGACGGTCCAGCGAGACCTGCTCTTGGAACAGCTCAAGGCGTTCCAGCGTAAGCTGTTCGCCGCCAAGAGCGAGGCGCGAGGCTCGGAGCAGAAGGACTTGTTCCTCAATGAGGCCGAAGCCATGGCGGCAGCGGCCGCGCAGCCGGCGCAGGAAGAAGAAGGTACGCCCGAGACCGAAGTGGCCGGGCACACACGCAAGAAGCGTGGCCGTAAGCCGCTCGACCCGGCGCTGCCCCGTGTCGAGGTTCGTCACGAACTACCCGAATCGGAACGCGTCTGCCCCCTCGATGGCCAGACTCTGGTCGAGATTGCCGTTGAGGTCAGCGAACAGCTCGACATCGTGCCGCAACAGGTCCGCGTGATCCAGCACCAGCGGGTCAAGTACGCCTGCCCATGCTGCGACGGCGGCATCAAGACGACGCCGGCACCGGCACGCATTATTCCCAAGGGACTCCTTACCGAATCGGCGCTGGCCTGGTGCATCACCTCGAAGTATCAGGATGGCCTGCCGCTGTACCGCCAGGCAGCGCTGCTGCATCGCTTCGGCGGGGACCTCTCTCGCGGCACCCTGGCCGCAAGCATAGTGCGAGTAGGCCAAGCGGTGCAGCCAATCATCAACCTGCTGCGTGACCATCTGCTGGAAGCAGACGTCGTGTACGGTGATGAGACAACGGTACAGGTGCTCAAGGAGTCCGGCAGGCCTGCCCAGAGAAAGAGCTTCCTATGGGCGCAGATGAATGGCACGGGCCCGCCGGTACGGTTGTTTGCCTATAGCCCCACACGCGAGACAAAGCAGGCTACGGCTCTCTATGCCGGCATCAAGCCTGGGTCGGTGTTGATGACCGACGGCTATGCACCATACGACGACGTCGCAAACACCTATCAGTTGGTGCACCTCGGATGCTGGGCGCACGCGCGGCGCTACCTGGTCGAGGCGGAGCAAGCCTTGCCCAAGGACAAGCGCGCCGACCACACGGTCACCGGATTCCTGCAGCGCATCGGCAAGCTGTTTGCCATCGAACGCCACACGCTCGAGATGAGGCCGGAACAACGGCAGCAAGTTCGCGCCGAACAAAGCCAGCCGCTGCTGGCCGAGATCGAAACGATGCTGCTGCAACACCTGCATACCGTACTGCCGCAAAGCCTGTTCGGCAAGGCGCTGCACTACCTGCATGGGCAGTGGCCAAAGCTCGTGCGCTACATCGAGAACGGAACTTGGCCGATCTCGAACAATCCCTGCGAGAACGCGATTAGGCCATTCGTGATCGGACGGAGAAACTTCCTCTTCTGCGACACCGTGGCCGGTGCCAACGCCAGCGCAAGTCTTTACTCACTGGTGGAAACCTGCAAGGCCAACGACGTCGATCCGTATCAGTATCTCGTTGCCTTGTTCAAGGCGTTGCCACACGCACAGACCGCCGACGACTACGAGGCTCTGCTGCCCTGGACGCTCAAGTCCTCAGACGCCTAGCGGATACCGCCGGCGGCCGCAAGGGACGCCCTCAAAAGACCGCTTACGTTCGTCGAGCCGCCTGGCGTGCTCGGGCTGGATGAAGAGATTCAAGCGGTGCTGACTCATAGCGCGATTCCGTCGTCAGGGTCGAGGGATGCCAGCCGGGCCGTGCGCTGCAGGGCCGGGTCGAGCTGGCGCGGGAGGGAGACCGAAAGAGGCAAAGGCATGTCGTCGTCATCGAGCAGCCCGAGGTCGGCTGCGGGCGCAACCAGGTCGGGGTCGTAGGCGACGGTCTCGGAGAGTTCGGGCTGACGGCGCGGGCCGCCGTCATCGGTCGAACCCAGGTGCTCCAGGCCATCGGCCGATGCCGCGGCCGGTGCGACGGGCACGGCGGGAATCGCCAGCCCACTCCAGTCATCCGCACGGGCCGGCGGCACGTCGGCATAGCGCCCCGCGGCGAGCACCGGCGGCGGCAGCACCCGTCGCTTGAAGTTGGCGTCCGCGTAGTAGCGCAGCTTCCTGGCCTTGATCGGCGCCACGCTGGAGACCATCACCACCGCCTCGTCGGGCGGTAGCTGCATGACTTCGCCGGCCGTCAGCAGCGGGCGGGCTGTCTCCTGCCGTGACACCATGAGGTGCCCCAGCCAGGGCGCGAGCCGATGGCCGGCATAGTTGCGCTGCGCGCGCAGTTCGGTGGCGGTTCCCAGTGTCTCGGATATCCGCTTGGCGGTGCGCTCATCGTTGGTGGCGAAGGTCACGCGCACATGGCAGTTGTCCAGGATCGAATGGTTCTGGCCGTAGGCCTTATCGATCTGGTTCAGGCTCTGCGCGATCAGGAAGCTGCGGATGCCGTAGCCCGCCATGAAGGCCAGCGCCGTCTCGAAGAAATCCAGCCGCCCGAGCGCGGGGAATTCATCGAGCATCAGCAGCAGCTTGTGGCGGCGCTCGATGCCATCGGAGCCGTCAAGCGATTCGGTGAGGCGTCGCCCGATCTGGTTGAGGATCAGGCGGATCAGCGGCTTCGTCCGCGAAATGTCCGAAGGCGGCACCACCAAGTACAGCGACACCGGATGCTCGGCCGCGATCAGGTCAGCGATGCGCCAGTCGCAGCGCGACGTGACTTCGGCCACCGTAGGGTCGCGGTAGAGGCCCAAGAACGACATGGCCGTGGACAGCACGCCCGAGCGCTCGTTGTCGCTCTTGTTGAGCACTTCGCGCGCCGCTGAAGCCACCACCGGATGCGGGCCACCACCCTCCTCATTCACGAGGTGGGGCGTGGTCATCATGCGGTGCAAGGTCAGATCGAATGGGCAGGCAGGATCGGAAAGGAAGTTCGCCACGCCGCGCAGCGTCTTGTCTTCGCCCGCGTAGAGCACATGCAGGATGGCTCCAACCAGCAGCGCATGCGAAGTCTTCTCCCAGTGGTTGCGCCGCTCCAGTGCGCCTTCTGGATCGACCAGGATGTCCGCGATGTTCTGCACGTCGCGCACCTCATGCCCGCCGCGCCGCACTTCGAGCAGCGGGTTGTAGGCCGCCGACTGGCTATCCGTCGGGTTGAACAGCAGGCAGTGCGAGAAGCGCGAACGCCAACCTGCGGTAATGCTCCAGTTCTCGCCCTTGATGTCGTGGATGACGGCGGATGCGGGCCACGACAGCAGGGTCGGCACCACTAGGCCCACACCCTTGCCCGAGCGGGTGGGCGCGAAGGTCAGGACGTGTTCCGGGCCTTCATGGCGCAGGTACTGCTGGCGATGCAGGCCGAGGAACACGCCCGCGGACTGGTCAAGGCCCGCTTTGTGAATGTCCTCCGCGTTGGCCCAGCGCGCAGAGCCATAGGTCGTGACCAGCTTGGACTGGCGCGAGCGCCAGATCGACATGCCGATGGCGACCAGCACCGCGAACAGGCCACTGCCCGCTGCAATGACCCCGCCCACGTCGAAGACATGCGGCGCGTAGGCATCGAAGAAGAACCACCACTCGAACAGGCGCCACGGGTGATAGACCGGCGTGCCGAGGAAATCGAACCACGGCGATCCCAGGCGTAGCTGGTACCCCAGAGCCGCTGCCGTCCATTGCGTGGCGCTCCACACTCCGGCGATCACGATGCCGAATACGACGGCAATCTGACCGAACAGCACGTTCGTCCCTTGCATGATCCTGCCTCCGAGAACGGCACAACAACGTGCCGCCCCTATCAGGATCAATGCCATAGGGAGTACCGGTCAAAGACTGAAATCGCCGGGATTAAGGCTTAAAAAGCCATAGTTCTTGCTGTGGCGAAGACAATAAAAATGCCGCAGGCACAAAGGCGCTGCGGCGTATCGAGGTAACAGTGCGCAAGCTGTCGCAGAAGCGCGACGCCGGTGCGCCTTGCGTGGGCTACGGGGCTTTCTTCTGCTCCGGCCTGTCGCCGAAGAAGCGCCGTTCGGCGGCTGCGGCTGCGCGCATGCAAAGTTCATCGCCGATCTTCGCGCGATCTTCCTTGCATTGGCGCTGGATTTCCTTGATGCGTGCGGGGTTCGCCACCAGCTCATCCACTGTCTCTGTAGGATTGGCAGGACCACAGGCCGTCATCACAACGGCAATCACGGACATCACGATTTTGTTCATGGCGAGCGTCCTTTGGATTTCGGATTCACGAATCGGTCACGTTATCGGCACCAGCCGAATCCATGGTGACGACACGTTGAATGAACCGGGTCAGCATCGGTGACGGTTCAGTATCTCGACGCAGCAGATAAGTTGTCAGCATGGGTGGCGTTCCCGCCAACTGACGGGCCTTGACTCCAGGCTCTTTACTGGATGCGATATGCGCTGCACCTGCCAGACCAACCGCCAGTCCTGCGGATACCAGGGCCATCATCACGTCGAAGGTGGCAACGCGCTGGAGGATCTGCAACTCCTCGTCCCGCTTCTGCAGGATGCGGTCTATCTGGCGAGTATGCCCCTGGCATGCGGCCGGGTCGCCGAGCACCAACCGTTGCTGCAACACCATCTCCAGCGGAATGCGCCGGTGCTCCAGCAAGGGGTGGCGCAAAGACAGCGCCACCATCAATTCGTCATCCCACGCGGGAGTCGTCACGATGCCGTCGCCTACCTCGTCCGCCATAGACAAGCCCGCGTCGTACAGGTCTTCTTGCAAGCCTCTGATCTGCTGATCCAGTGGTACCTCGAACAGGCGGATTTCTACTTCGGGCTCTTCCTCGCGGCTACGGGCCAGCAAGGCAGGCAGCCGCGATGGCGTGATACCGTCGGACAGGGCAATGCGCAACTGGCCATGAAACCCACTGGCGGCCGATTTCGCACCATCGCGCGCTTGTTCCAGTGCCTCAAAGATACGTGGAACCCGCTCCAGAAATACTTTGCCGGCATGAGTCAGTCGAATGTTGCGTGTGGTACGGGTGAATAGCTTTGCTCCTAGTTCGTCTTCCAGATCTTTGATGGCACGGGATAGAGGTGACTGATCCATATGCAGTTTTTCTGCAGCCCGAGCAAAGTGAAGCTCCTCGGCGACCGTGAGAAAGTAGCGTAAATGTCTAAGCTCCATTGGAAAATTTTCCATTCCTGCGACACGCAAGCCCCCCCCGGATTCTTGGGACTTTGAAGGCGGAGAATACCGGTCGTAATGCCGATGTACCAATATATCGAGCCTGTAAGTCGTTGTCGGCGAGTTAGCGACTGAGTGCGATTACTACAAGACCCGCTTCATTGAACTAGTGGTACCTTGTTGACAATCGAAGATGGTCTGAATAGCACATTTGATTCCGCCATGGTTGATGGATCGATAGCAGCAATTTCGGTAAAACAGGGATTCAATATACTCGGCACTTCTTGGCTATCGCAACTTGCCGCGCCTGCCTCAAGGGCCGCTCGCAGTTCGAACAAATACTGGCGCAGCAAGGCCATAGTCATGCTCCTATTTAGATAATTGCTGTCATCTCCGGCACGGCGGCAAACAGGTCCGCCTCCAGCCCGTAGTCGGCCACCGAGAAGATCGGTGCCTCCGGGTCCTTGTTGATCGCCACGATCACCTTGGAGTCCTTCATGCCCGCCAGGTGCTGGATGGCGCCCGAGATGCCGCAGGCGATGTACAGCTGCGGCGCCACGATCTTGCCGGTCTGGCCGACCTGCAGGTCGTTGGGGGCGTAGCCCGCGTCCACCGCGGCGCGGCTGGCACCGATGGCGGCGCCCAGCTTGTCGGCCAGCGGGGTGATGACTTCCTTGAACTTCTCTTCGCTGCCCAGCGCCCGGCCACCCGAGACGATGATCTTGGCGGCCGTCAGCTCGGGACGGTCGCTCTTGACGATCTCGGAACCCACGAAACTGCTCTTGCCGGAGTCGGCGACGGCGGCGACGGTCTCGACCGCTGCTGCGCCACCGGTGGCGGACGCGGCGTCGAAGCCAGTGCCGCGCACGGTGATGACCTTGGTGGCGTCGCCCGATTGCACGGTGGCGATGGCGTTGCCGGCGTAGATGGGGCGCTCGAAGGTGTCGGGGCCGTCGACCTTGGTGATGTCGCTGATCTGCGCCACGTCGAGCTTGGCGGCCACGCGGGGGGCCACGTTCTTGCCGCCGGCGGTGGCTGGGAACAGGATGTGGCTGTAGTTGCCCGCGATGGCCAGCACCTGGGCGGCGATGTTCTCGGCCAGGCCGTGCTTCAGGCTCGCGCCGTCGGCGTGGATGACCTTGGCGACGCCAGCGATCTGGGCGGCGGCGGCAGCGGCGGCGGCGGCGTTCTCGCCGGCGACGAGCACGTGCACGTCACCGACGCAGGCCTTGGCGGCCGTGACGGTGTTGAGGGTGGCGCTCTTGATGCTTGCGTTGTCGTGATCTGCAATAACGAGTGCGGTCATGGCTGGTGTCCTTTCGATGTTGTTGTGATGAGCCTTAGATGACCTTGGCTTCGTTCTTGAGCTTGTCAATGAGGGTGGCCGCGTCGGGCACCTTGACTCCGGCGCCGCGCTTGGGCGGCTCGCTGACCTTCAGCGTCTTGATGCGGGGTGCCACGTCCACGCCCAGTTCCTCGGGCTTGAAGGTGTCCAGCTGTTTCTTCTTGGCCTTCATGATGTTGGGCAGCGTCACGTAGCGCGGCTCGTTCAGGCGCAGGTCGGTGGTGATGACCGCAGGTATGTTCAGCGCCAGGGTTTCGAGGCCGCCGTCCACTTCGCGGGTCACGTTCACCTTGTCGCCAGCGATCTCGACCTTGGAGGCGAAGGTGGCTTGCGGCAGGTCGGCCAGCGCCGCCAGCATCTGACCCGTCTGGTTGCAGTCGTCGTCGATGGCCTGCTTGCCCAGGATCACGAGGCCGGGCTGTTCCTTTTCGATCAGAGCCTTGAGCAGCTTGGCCACGGCCAGCGGCTGCAGTTCTTCATTGGTCTCGACCAGGATGCCGCGGTCGGCGCCGATGGCCATGGCAGTGCGCAGCGTTTCCTGGCACTGGGCCACGCCGCAGGAGACGGCGATCACTTCGGTGACCACGCCTTTTTCTTTCAGGCGCACGGCTTCCTCAACAGCAATCTCGTCGAAGGGGTTCATGCTCATCTTGACGTTGGCGATGTCCACGCCGCTGCCGTCGGACTTCACACGCACCTTGACGTTGTAGTCCACCACGCGTTTTACGGATACGAGAATTTTCATGAGAGGATTTCCTATTGAGGTTCAGGCCACCGAGGGCATGGCCTGGAGCTCGCTTGCTGCGCGCTGCGCACGCGAAGTGATCATCACCGTTGCCTCGCCCTCGATGACTACGGTGTCCTTGACTCGGCAGACCGTGGACAGCACTGCCCGTGCCTTGGCCACCTCCACCGACAGTACGGTGACCGCGGCATGAACGGTGTCGCCCGGTTTGACAGGCACCTTGAAGCGCAATTGCTGCCCCAGATAGACCGTACCTGGCCCCGGCAGCCGGTTTGCGACCGCTGCAGAAATCACGCTGGCCGTCAGAAAGCCGTGCGCGATGCGTGCGCCAAATCGCGTCGTGGCCGCGAACTCTTCGTTGAGATGTACCGCATTGGTATCGCCGGAGACGCCAGCAAACATCACGATGTCCGCTTCGGTAATGGTCTTCGAGAAGCAGGCGTTCATGCCCGGCTGCAGATCCTCGACGTCGTAGCCATTCAGGTCGTTCATCGTCTATATCTCTCAGAGCTGGTCGTCCGACAATGCCAACGTGCTGGCCGCGCCATGGACCACGATGTCGCGCAGCGCGGAGGCCTCCACCAGGATGTGCGTCGCATAGTGGCTGGCCGTGATGCGCTTGGCCCGCAGAAAGCCCGCATCGCTGGAATCCGCCGCCAACTGCGCCGTGGCGGCTTCGGCCATGCGCGCCGACAGCCAGCCACCGATCACGGTGCCCGCCAATCGCAGGAAAGGCACCGCCCCCGCGGCGCAGTCCTGCGGCTGCGCGTCACTGTGGGCCAGCTGCCAGTCAGCCCCGTCCTCCAGAGCCCGAACTGCTCTCATCAACGCGTCGCCGATGGACGAGAGCTCCGGGTCGCGCGCATCCATCAACTGGCGCGCATCGCTGTCGATACGTGTCAACAAGCCCTTCAGCGTGCGTCCCCCCTCGCGTGCCAGCTTGCGGCCGATCAGGTCGTTGGCCTGGATGCCGGTGGTACCTTCATAGATCGTCGTGATGCGGGCATCGCGGAAGTACTGCGCGGCCCCGGTTTCCTCGATATAGCCCATGCCGCCATGAATCTGCAGGCCATCGGAGGTGATGCCCTGTGCGCTGTCGGTGCACCAGCCTTTGACCACAGGCGTCAGCAGGCCAACCAGGGCCTGTGCCTGCGCGCGCTCCTGCGCATCGGGGTGTCCGGCGACGCGGTCCATCTGGCCGGCACAGAAATAGGCCAGCGCGCGCATGGCCTCGGTGCGCGCCTTCATGTCCATCAGCATGCGCCGCACGTCGGGGTGGCCAGCGATGGTGCTGCTGCCGGCCAGCGCCGGCTTGCCCTGCACGCGCTCGAGCGCATAGGCCCGGGCATGCTGGTAGGCACGCTCGGAAACGCCCACGCCCTCCAGCCCGACGTTCAGCCGTGCGTGGTTCATCATGGTGAACATGCACGCCAGCCCCTGGTGCGGCTCGCCGACGAGATAACCGATCGCGCCCCCGTTGTCGCCGAAAGTCATAGAGGCCGTGGGGCTGCCGTGGATGCCCAGCTTGTGCTCGATCGAGGTGCAGGCCAGGTCGTTGCGTTCGCCCAGGGAGCCGTCGTCATTGACCAGGAACTTCGGGCACAGAAACAGCGAGATGCCTTTCACGCCCGGCGGCGCATCGGGCAGCCGGGCAAGCACCAAGTGCACGATGTTCTCGGTCATGTCGTGCTCGCCCCAGGTGATGAAGATCTTGTTGCCGCTGATGCGGTAGTGATCCCCCTCGGGCACGGCGCGGCTGCGCAGCGCGGCCAGATCGGATCCGGCCTGCGGCTCGGTGAGATTCATGGTGCCGGTCCAGCGGCCGGCGACCATGGGCTCCAGAAAGCGCTGCTTGAGCGCCTCGCTGCCGTGGTGGGCAATCGCCTCCACGGCACCGAGCGTGAGCATCTGGCACAGGCTGAAGGCCAGGTTGGACGATTTCCACATCTCCAGCACGGCGGTGGACACCAGCGTGGGCAGTCCTTGACCGCCCCACTCTGTGGAGGCCGGCATTCCAATCCAGCCGTTCTCGCAGAAGCTGGACCAGGCCTCGCGAAAGCCATCGGCGGGCGTGACCTCGCCATCGTGCCAGCGCGCGCCCTGCACATCGCCCGTACGGTTGAGTGAATCCAGCACGCCGGCGGCATAGTGGGCTGCCTCCTGCAGGATGGCCTCGACCAGGTCGGGTGTGGTCTCTTCATGGCCGGGCTGGGCGCAGATCGCTTCCAGGCCTCCGACTTCCTTCATCGTGAACAGCATGTCGCGCAAGGGCGCGGTATAGACAGACATGGCGGACTCCTTTGATGGTAGCGATCAAGCGTTTTGCGGTGTCGGCTGCAACGGGCGCAGTTCTGGCACGGCCTCTTGCGGAGTCGCCGACGTCGGGCCGCCGTACTTGATAAACGCCAGGGCGATTGCGCCGAGGACTCCGAAACCGCCGATCACCAGGAAGTTCTGTTCCAGCGGTAGTTCCAGTGCGACGATCTGGCCGATCAGCAGAGGCGCCGCAATAGCACCCAGGCGCCCTACGCCGGAGGCCATGCCGATACCGGTCGAGCGGATGGACATCGGGTAGAACTGCCCGCAGAAGGCATAGGCCACCAGTTGCGCACCAGTGGTGCAGGCGCCGACCGCGCCAATGATCAGATAGCGCACCTCGGTCAAGGTCTGGAACGTCATCAGGTACAGCAGCACGCCGCCCAGCGCATACATCGCCACCAGCACCCACTTGATGTTGAACTTGTCGGCGAGCCACCCGCCGCACACGGCACCGATGATCGCGCCAACATTCAGCGCGATCACGAAGCTGAGGGCAGACCCCAGGCTGTAGCCAGCCATCGCCATCAGCTTGGTCAGCCAGCTACTGAGCGCATAGACCATGAACAGACCCGAGAAGAAGGCGACCCAGAACAGCGCCGTGCTCAGGCCCCGCCCGTCCTGGAAAAGGCGGGTAACCGGTGCACCTGCCATGCGGTCAGCTGCCGGCACGAAGAACTGGGCGTCCGCCGGGTGCTTGCCGCCCGGCTGGAGATGGCGTGCCACTTCGGCTAGCTCACCATTGCGACGCTGAGCGATCAGGTAGGTCATGGACTCCGGCACCAACTTCAGGATGAACGGAACTAGCAGCACGGGCACCCCCGCCGCGATGAACACGGCCTGCCAGCCATACTCGCCGATCAGTTGCTTGCCCAGCACCGCAGCCAGGATGCCGCCCAGTGCGTAGCCCGAAGTCATCAGTGCCGTCATCAGGCTGCGGATCTTCTTGGGCGAATACTCGACCATCTGTGCCACGATGACCGGGAGCACGCCACCAATCCCCAAGCCAGCAATGAAGCGCACCACGCTGAAGCTGATGGGGTCCTTGGTGAATCCGGCGGCCGCAGTGAACACACTGAACAGCATGACACCAATGGAGAGGGCCCAGCGACGACCAATCCGGTCGGACAGCGTGCCCAGAACCATAGCACCGAACATCATGCCAAACAGCGCCGAACTGGCCATGAAACCGGCAGTCGATGCGTTCACGCCCATCTGCTGCATGATGGACGGCAGGGCGATGCCCACCACGGCGATGTCATAGCCGTCAATGATGAGAATCAACAGGCACCATAGAAGCACCTTGGCATGAAAGCGGTTGAAGCGAGCGTCGTCGGCGAGCTTCTGCATGTCGATTTGGCACACGTGTTTGTCTCCTTTGAACTTGGCTCCGGATCGTGGGGACGGCGGTCATCGCCGCACCGCTACATATCGTCCAGCGCACGCAAGGAATCGTAGGTGCCGGTGCAGCAATCCGCGATGACGAAGCGCCCCGATCGAATGACAAACGGCCCCTTTCTGAGGGCCCCGTCAAGTGCGCCAAGAGGTCAAGCGTCAAGCAAAATTGAGATGAACCCTGTCGAGCATCTGTGAAAGGTGCCACTTCAAGACCAGTTTGAATCACACCGGCTTCCGTGGAGGCTCAACTCCTGAGAGGATTGAGTCATGAACACTAAAGCTGCTCGTTTTAGCCCTGAGGTACGTGAACGTGCCGTACGTTTGGTGCAGGAATGCCAAGCGGATTACGCATCGCTGTGGGGCGCATGTGAATCGATAGCCCCCAAGATTGGCTGCTCTGTCAGCACCTTGCATGGATGGGTGCAGCGCAAAGAAATAGATGCAGGCCAACGCCCAGGATTGACCACGGATGAACGTGAGCGGCTCAAGCAACTGGAGCGAGAGAACAAGGAACTGCGCCGAGCCAATGACATCCTCAAGGCTGCGAGCGCTTTTTTTGCGCAGGCGGAGCTGGACCGTCGCATCAAGAGTTAATTGACTTTGTAGACCAGTATCGTGATGCCTATGGGGTCGAGCCAATTTGCAGGTTGCTGCAAATTGCCCCATCGGGCTACAGGCGCAGAGTTCAACAAAGAAACTGCTATTGGCTGCGCTGCAAGCGCAGCCAATCAGATGAAGAACGTTGCAGTCATATTCAACGGGTGTGGCACGCCAATTGGCAGGTGTATGGTGCCGTCAAAGTTTGGAAGCAGATGCACCGAGAGGGCTTGACCATTGCCCGCTGCACAGTGCAACGCCTGATGCGCAAGCTGGGCCTTGAAGGCGCTAGACGAGGCAAGAAGGTGCGTACGACACGCCCAGATGTGGCACGGCCAAGCCCGCTAGACCTGGTCAACCGCCAGTTCACAGCTCAGCGCCCTGACCAGCTTTGGGTTGCAGACTTCACCTATGTATCTACATGGCAAGGGCAGATGTTTGTGGCCTTTGTGATTGATGTGTATGCACGCCGCATAGTGGGCTGGCGGGTCAGCAGCCATATGCGTACGGACTTTGTGGTGGATGCTTTGGAGCAGGCTCTGTATGCACGGCAGCCGTCCAGCGACACCAAACTGATTCACCACTCCGACAGGGGGAGTCAGTATGTGTCCATTCGCTACACCGAACGCTTGGAAGAAGCTGGACTGATGCCTTCAGTGGGCAGCACTGGCGACTCCTACGACAACGCCTTGGCCGAAACCATCAACGGTTTGTACAAAACGGAAGTTATCTACAAACGAGGGCCGTGGAAAACAAAGGAATCACTGGAGCTGGCAACGCTGCAATGGGTGCACTGGTTCAACCATGACAGGCTGCTGGAATCTATAGGACATATACCGCCAGCGGAAGCTGAGGCAAACTACTGGAGGCAAGTTGCCAATACCGTGCAGGCTAACGCCTGCACTTCAACAAACTAGCCTCCACCAAACCCGGTGCGATTCAGTTCGCAAACAAGGTGTTCAAAGGACCGAAGGCCATACACGGCGCGCTGGTGCAAATACCCATTGCTCTCGAAACACCCCCCCACAAAGAACCCAGTCAATGACTGGGCTTGATTGGGTTGCTTCTACATCCTTGAGGGCAAATTAGCGCATCAGGCGAGCCGATAGCGCATGGCGCCGTCTTCATCCTCTGCAGACACGATTTCCCCACGCTGGTCGAGATAGTTCAGGTGGGCGAGTGTCTCTCCGGTCGCGAGGTTGAGGTGCATTTGCTCCGCAACAGTGGACGAACGGTACAAGACGCGAACTAGGTCGATGACCCTTAAAGGCTGCGCAAGTTGTTGCCTGACACGGTCTGTGCCTTTCACGGCGCTCGCACGTAGTTGCTCCAACCGTAGGTGCAGGCCATAGAAAGGTTCGTTGTGGGCAGGCAGAACCAAGACGCTCCCAGGTACGCGTTGCAGCAATCGGTCGATGGAGTCGAGCCAGCCCTGCAAAGGATTAGCATGCGGCTCGGTGGCGTACACGGAGGTATTGGAACTGATCCTGGGAAGAACCTGATCTCCCGATATCAGCAAATCCAGTTCGCGCGAGTAAAAGCACGCGTGCTCGGGAGAATGTCCTGTGCCAACAATGACCTCCCATTCCTGATTCCCGATCCGCAACATCTGACCATCCGTGAGCCGTACAAAGCTGTCAGGCAAAGGATGAATCATTTTGCCGAAGTCACCAAACCGAGTGCGATACTCATCGACCTCGGTGTCGCTCCATCCGGCTCTCCGGTAGAAGCGAACACCATCGACTGGCGCTTCCCGCCCTGAATCGGCAAGCATCACCCGACAGCTTAAATACTCGTCTCGTGTCATCCACAGCGCGCATTCGAAGCGACGTGCCAACCATCCCGCCATGCCCACGTGATCCGGGTGCATGTGCGTCGCCATTACACGGGAGACAGGACGGCCTGCTAGCGGCCCCTGAGGAGCGAACAAGGCGAACCATGCGTTCATTACGTCCACGCTACGAATTCCGGTGTCCACGACCGCCCAACCAGAACCATCGCTCAATACCCAGAGGTTGATGTGATCCAGGGAAAACGGCAGCGGCATGCGTAGCCACAGCACACCTGGCTTGATTTCAATGGCTTGACCAGGCAGCGGGAGATGAGAGAACGGATACGAGAGTGCCGGGGCTGCGTCGGTCATGATGCTTGGTTTACATTCTGGCAATGCCGCTTCAATGGTGCACAGCCATCACTCTTATGCTGTGCGAGTTCATTTTTAGCTTAAGGTCAGCACTGACAAGTGACAATGACGAATGACCTCGATAGGCTGACGGAAAACGTCTGCGTCCTGGCGCAGCCAGTCACTGCGCTGCCGTCGGTGCAACCCCCAACGGCGGTCAACAGTCTCTTGAGCGCACAAGAGCCTCGCCCGAAGCAGGCCACGGCCCCGGTAGCCATGAAGGCGCCGATCTCCTCGGCGGCCAAGCTGAAATTGGTCGGATACCTCTATGTAAGGTACTGCTTGGTGCGCGAGCGGGCACGGTAGGCTCCCGGCGCGCTGCCGGTCCAGACCTTGAAGGCGCGTTGGAAGGCGGTGCTGTCGGTGAAGCCCAGGTCAGCGGCGATGGCGGCGAGCGAGGCTTCGCTGCTGGTCAGGCGTACGATCGCCATGTCGCGCCGCAGTTGGTCCTTTAGCGCCTGGAAAGAAGTGCCCTCGGAGGCCAAGTGCCTCTGCAACGCACTCACCGACATGTGCAGGCGCTGCGCAGTGATGGCCAGATCAGGCCATTCGGGACTGGCCCGCTGCAGCACCATGCGGACCCGCGCGCTGGCGCTGCGCTCGTTCAGGTACGGCCCCACCACGTTGCCTGGCGTGGCGCGCAGGAAGGACTGCAGCGCGTCCCGATCGCGCCGCACCGGCTGTTTGAAGGCATCGGCGTCGAACCAGGCGGCCGTGCGCGGCTGCCCAAAGCACAACGTGCCGGAAAAGATGCGTTGGTAGTTCTGCGCGTGAGGTGGCGGCGCAAAGTTGAAGTCGAAGCGCTGCGGCACCAGTCGGCCGCCGTGCAGCCATACCAGCAGTCGCCAGAACACGCGCAGCAGATGTGCGTGCAGGAAGTCGGCATGCGCGCCCGGGCCGCCACGCATATCGAGCGCGACACCCGTCAGCCTGCCCTCAGTCACGGGGACTAGCGCCACATCGTCCTGCAGCAAAGCAAAGGATTCACCCAGGCGGCGCAGGGCGAACGACAATGAGTGGGCAGTGAACGCACTGCGCACCATCAGTGCGAAGCTGCCCGGGCGCATCGGCCGCCCATGCAGGTAGCCCAGGCACTCGTCGTTCAGGCTGTCCTTGACGGCGATGAACAGCGCGTTGAACTGCTCCACGGTCACGCGCGACTCCTCCAACTCCAGCAGCGATTCACTGATGCCCGCGCGCCCCAGCACACCTACCAGCCATTCTGGCGTGGCCAGCCCCTTGCCGCGCGCACCGTCCAGCAGGCCATGCACGGCAAAGATGGGAGCGGTTAAGACGGGTTCCAGCATGGCGTGTGATTCTAAGGGGCCAACGCCGGTCGCATAGGCCGAAAGAAGTTAATTGTCAGTTGATTGAGGTAATCCGCCATCGCCCTTGCAGGGGCCAATTACTACGATTGTGTCATCCCCAAAACATTTCGGCAGTGGCACTGCGCGGAACGTCCGATGCGGGGACAGAAGCCAACATATAAGGAGACGCTCTCATGTTGCCACAGCTTTATCGCCACGCCTGGATGGACGGCGAGATCGACGCATTTCGCGAGCAGGTGCGCCGCTACGTTGCCGCCGAATTCACGCCCCGGCTCGATGAATGGCGCCGTCAGGGCTACATCCCGCGCGAGGTCTGGCGTCCATTCGGCGAGATGAGCTTTCTGCTGCCCGAGATGCCCGAGACCTATGGAGGCGCCGGCGCCAGCCTTGCCTACCAGTTGGTGGTGCAGGACGAGCTAGCCAAGGCCGAGATGCCAGTCAATATCGCGGTGCACACCATCGCTTCGCACTACATCCTGGACTTCGGCACGGAAGCGCAAAAGCAGCGCTGGCTGCCCAAGGTGACGAACGGCGAGATGCTGGCCGCCATCGCGATGACCGAGCCGGGTTGCGGCTCGGATCTAAAGGCCATTTCCACCCGGGCCCGCCGTGACGGAGACCACTACGTGATCGACGGCGCCAAAACCTTCATCACCAACGGCTTCACTGGCAACCTGCTGATCGTCGCGGCGCGCACCAGCGGCGCGGGCAGCAAGGGGGTGTCGCTGTTTGTGCTGGAAACCGAGAATCTGCCCGGCTTTCGCGTTGGCCGACTACTGGAGAAGATCGGCATGCAGGCATCGGACACGGCGGAGTTGTTCTTCGACGGCGTGCGCGTGCCAGCCGACCAACTGCTGGGCGAGGTCGAAGGCAAGGGCTTCGGGCAGTTGATGGGCGCGTTGCCCTACGAGCGCATGCTCATTGCCGTGCCGGCGGCCGCCACTATCGAGCAGGCACTGGCCGTCACGGTGGAGTACACGAAGCAGCGCAAGGCCTTCGGTGCGCCCCTCTTCGATATGCAGCTCACGCGCCAGAAACTGGCTGAGGTGGCCACTACCGCGCATGTGGTGCGCAGCTTCGTCAACGACTGCACCCAGCGCCTGTTGGACGGCACGCTGGATAACGAGGCCGCCTATATGGCCAAGTGGTGGTGCACCGAGCAGCAGTGCCGCGTGGTGGACGAATGCCTCCAATTGTTCGGCGGCTACGGCTACATGGCCGAGTACCCGATCGCGCGGATGTATGCCGCTTCGCGAGTGCAGAAGATCTATGGCGGCGCCAACGAGGTCCTGAAAGACCTGGTTTCGAGGAAGCTGTGAACATGTCGCACACGTTGCATACGCTGCAGATGCCGCTGCACGGCGTCCGCGTGGTGGAGTTCGAGGGCATAGGGCCAGGCCCGCTGGCCGCCAGGATGCTAGCTGACATGGGCGCCGAGGTGATTACGCTGACACGCGCCGAGCAGGCCGCTGCGGCGCGGCGGCTGGGCGGGGCGGTGGAGAACCCGCTGCGCCGCGGCAAGACGGTCGAGGTCATCGACCTGAAGTCGCCCGAAGGCAAGGCGCGTGCCCTGGACCTGATCGCTCAGGCAGACGCCTTGATCGAAGGCTTTCGCCCCGGTGTGATGGAACGGTTGGGCTTCGGCCCCGCCGAGTGTGCGGCGCGCAACCCCAGGCTGGTCTACGGCCGCATGACGGGCTGGGGCCAGGACGGCCCGCTCGCCCAGGCCGCCGGACACGACATGAACTACGTCGCGCTGACCGGCCTGCTGTCGCTGTCGGCACACAAAGGGCAAGCGCCCATCGTTCCGCCCACGGTACTCGGGGACGCGGCCGGGGCGCTGGGCATGGCTTTCGGCGTCGCCTGCGCGCTGGTCGATGCGCGCGCCACCGGCCGCGGCCGGGTCGTGGACGCCGCCATCGTTGACATCGTGGCAATGCTGGGCACCCTGGTGCACTGGATTCGCGCCAATGGGCAGATCGATGGCGCGCAGCCGAGTCCGTTTCACGATTCGCCGTTTTATGACGTGTACGCCTGCGCCGACGGCGGCTTCATCAGCCTCGGCGCGATCGAGCCGCCTTTCTACGCCTTGCTGCTGTCGAAGCTGGGCCTGGCGGACGTGGAGCCTGCCGACCAGTACGACACGGCAACGTGGCCGGCGCTGAAAGAGCGCATCGCAGCCCTCATCCGCAGCCAGCCCCGAGCGCACTGGTGCGCGCTGCTCGAAGGCAGCGACGCTTGCTTTGCACCCGTGCTCAGCCTCGCCGAGTCGGTGCAGCATCCGCATAACGCGGCACGGGGCATCTACCAGATCACCCCCTCCGGCGCCATCGAAGCGGCCCCGGCCCCACGGTTCCAGGCACTCGACACAACTACCTAGGAGACAAGCACATGACCGAAACCGTCCAGCCCACCAAGCCTGTCCGCGGCTGCCCGTCCACCACGGGCAACGAGCGCCAACTGAACACCACGACGCTGATCCGCCACGCTGCACGCACCCATGGGGATCAGGAGATCGTGTATCGCACACCCGGCGGCGGCTGGGACCGCTACACCTATGCCGACTGCTACGCACGCGTCTGCCGCAGCGCCAATGCGCTGCGCGCGCTCGGCGTCGAGCCGGGCGACCGGGTCGGCGTCCTGGACTGGAACAGCCGGCGCCACTTCGAGCTGTACTGGTCCATCCCCGGCCTGGGCGCGGTCATGCTGCAGATGAACCTGCGCCTGGGCCCCGAGGACCTGGGCTACGTTGTCGGCCATAGCGACGTGTCCTACGTTTGCGTGGACGAATCATTGCTGCCTATTGCCGAATCCGTCGCAGCGAACTCGCCCCAGATCAAGGGCTGGATCGTTATGACCGAAAAGCCGCTGGACCAGGTCAAGACCACGCTGGCGCCGCTGCTGCACTACGAAGACCTGCTGGCCGCCGCCGACGCCAAGATCGACTGGCCCGAGATCGACGAAACCTCGGCTTACAGCGCCTGCTACACCACCGGCACCACGGGCAAGCCCAAGGGCGTGTACTACTCGCACCGCGGCATCTACCTGCATTCCACGGGCATGGCCACCAACATGGGCATGACGCTGGACGACTGCGTCATGCTCATCACGCCCATGTTCCACGGGCAGTGCTGGGGCCTGCCGCAGGCGGCCACGCTGCTGGGCGACAAGATCGTGCTGCCGGGCCGCTACGCCGCCGAGGACACCAAGCCATTGGTCGACACCATGATCGCCGAGGGCGTGACCATCACCAACGGCGCACCGGCCATCTTCCAGCCTATGCTGCAGTACATCGAGACGTTGCCGGTCAAGCCGGACTTCAGCCGCATGCGCATGCTGTCCGGCGCCACCGAGCCACCTCTGTCGATGATGATCGGCTTTTACGAACTGACGGGTGCCGAGGTGGTGCACGGCTACGGCGCCCCCGAAGCCACGACGCTGGTGGCGGTCAACCGCCTCAAGTCCACGCTCAAGAAGCGCCTGACCCAGGACGAGCAGTGGAACCTCAAGCGCAAGCAGGGCCTGATCCTTACCGGGGTGGACATCCGCATTCTCGATGCAGACGACCAGGACCTCCCGCACGACGGACAGTCGGCTGGCGAGATCTGCCTGCGCGGCCCCTGGATCACGACCAGCTATCACGACATGCCGGATTCAGGCGACCGCTTCCTGGAGGGCGGCTGGTGGCGCTCGGGCGATGTCGGCACGGTGGACGAGAACGGCTACCTCAAGGTTACCGACCGCATCAAGGACGTGATCAAGAGCGGCGGTGAATGGATCTCATCCATTGACATGGAGAACCTGCTCATGGGCCATCCGGCTGTGCGTGACGCCGCAGTGGTCGGCATTCCGCATGCTAAGTGGCAGGAACGGCCGCTGGCCCTGGTGGTGCTGAAGCCCGGTCAGCAGGCGACCCAGGAACAACTGCAGGAACACCTGAGCAGCGCGTTCGCCAAGTGGCAGTTGCCGGACCAGGTTCTGTTCGTCGAAGCCATCCCCAAGACCAGCGTCGGCAAGCTCGACAAGAAGCGCATACGCGTTGAGCATGCGGACCGCTACGCCGAGTGAGCCAACCTTTTGCTACAGGAAAACAACATGAATGACCATGAACCCGTCATCGTCGGTGCGCTGCGCACCCCCGTGGGCAAGCGCGGCGGGCGCTTGCAGAAATGGCACCCCGTTGATCTGCTGGGTGAGACGCTGCGTCAGCTGGTCGAGCGCTCCGGCATCAACCCCGCCGATCTGGACGATGTGATCGTCGGTTGCGTGCTGCAGTGGGACCAGCAGCACGGCAATCTGGGCCGGCATGCCGTGCTGGCGGCGGGGCTGCCAGAATCCGTCCCGGCGGTGACGGTCGACCGGCAATGCGGCTCCGGCCAGCAGGCGGTGAGCTTTGTCGTGCACGGTATTCAAGCGGGCGCCTACCAACTGGCCATCGGCGCCGGGGTAGAGTCGATGTCGCAGGCGCCCATGCCGCCGTCATTCAAGCCCGGCGCGCCGCTCGGCGCGCAATACAGCCCGCGTGAGCTGGCGCGCTACCAGGGCAACCCGCTGATACCGCAAGGCGCTTCGTCGGAGTTGATGAACAAGCGCTTCGGCCTCACGCGCGAGGCGCTGGACGCCTTCGCCGTGCGCAGCCATCGGCGCGCCATTGAGGCTTCGCGGGCTGGTCGTGTCCAAGACCAACTCGTGCGGCTGCATGAGGATCCGACCGACCCAGACAGCCCGCTCGTCACCGCCGACGAGGGCATGCGCGCCGACCCCAACCCCGAGAAGATGGCTACGCTTAAGCCCGTGTTTGCCGCAGACGGCGCTACAACGGCTGCTAACTCCTCGCAGATCAGCGACGGCGCCGCCGCGCTGCTGATCGCCAGCCGCGCCTACGCCCAGCAGCACGGCCTGAAGCCGCGTGCGCGCTTCGTCAGCACCGCAGTGGCGGCAGCCGACCCTGTCATCCAGTTCACTGCTGTGCTCGATGCCACCCGCAAGGCGTTGAAGGAATCGGGGCTGACCCCGGCCGACATCGACCTGTTTGAAGTCAATGAGGCATTCGGCGGCGTGCCGCTGATGTTCCAGCAGGAATTCGGCATTCCGGACGACCGCCTCAACGTCAATGGCGGCTCGGTGGCCATCGGCCATCCGCTGGGCTCCACTGGCGCGCGCATGCTCACCGACCTGCTGTGCGAGCTGGAGCGCCGAGGCGGCCGCTATGGCTTGCAGACCATCTGCGAGGCTTCGGGCACGGCCAACACCACCATCATCGAGCGCCTGGCATGAACGAGGCCACCATGAGCGAAGCCAGCGAAGTGCTCGTCAGCCGCGAAGGCGCCATCGTCACCTTGATCATCAACCGCCCGCGCGCGAAGAACAGCTTGAACCGCGCAGTATTCGATGGCCTGCGTGCACAGCTCGTGCAACTGCGCGACGACGATGCCGTACGCGCGGTCATCATCACCGGCGCCGAGGGCGTGTTTTGTGCAGGGGCCGACATCACGGCCTTCGACTCTCTGCGCGCCGAACCGCTGCTGGGCGACCGTGCGGCGGCAGGTGGCCACTTCTGGGCGGAACTGGAGCGCTTCCCTAAGCCCGTCATCGCAGCCGTGGAAAAGCTCGCGCTGGGCGGCGGCACGGAACTGGCGTTGGCCTGTGACATTGCTATCGCTGGCGAGTCCACCAAGTTCGGCGTGCCTGAAGTCAAGCTGGGCGCCATTCCCGGGGCCGGGGGCACCCAGCGTCTGATCCATGCCATCGGCAAGTCCAAGGCTATGGCCCTGCTGCTGACCGGCGATTTCATCGACGCCCGCAAAGCCTGCGATGCGGGCATGGTCGCCGAGGTGACGGCTGACGGCCAGGCCCTGCCGACGGCGTTGGCGATGGCCAACCGGATTGCATCCAATTCGCCGCTGGCCGTGGCACTGGCGAAAGATGCGGCACTGGCCAGCTTTGAAACTCCGCTCGCGCAAGGCCTGGAGCATGAGAAGCGTAATTTCCTCGTCGCTTTGCATTCGGCCGACAACCTGGAGGGGCAAGCCGCATTCCTCGGCAAGCGCCTCCCCCACTTCACGGGCCAATAGCGCCTGTCTCTCATCCATCGAGCAAAAATCATGCAACTCAATTCCGACATCTCCGCCGTCATCACCGGGGGCGCTTCCGGCCTAGGAGCTGCCACGGCCAGGCGCTTGGCCAGCCATGGTGTCAAAGTCGCCATCTTTGACATGAACGAAGCCATCGGCCAGGCGTTGGCCAGCGAACTTGACGGTGTTTACTGCAACGTGGACGTGACGTCCGAGGAGCAAGTGGACGCCGCCTTCGCCAAGGCCCGCGCGGCCATTGGACAGGAACGCATTCTGGTCAACTGCGCCGGTACTGCCGATGCCGTCAAGACGGTCAGCCGCGACAAGAAAACCGGCGAAATCCGCCCATGCCCAACAGATCGTTTCAATCGCATCATTCAGATCAACCTAGTGGGCACCTTCCGCTGCATCGCCAAGTCAGCCGCGGGCATGTTGACGCTCGCGCCGCTGGCCGATGGCGACCGCGGCGCCATCGTCAACACTGCGTCGGCCGCCGCACAGGATGGCCAGGTTGGCCAGGCCAGCTATGCTGCCAGTAAGGCTGCCATCGTGGGCATGGCCTTGCCGATTGCGCGCGACATGATGGACGAAGGGATCCGGGTCAACACCATCATGCCGGGGATCTTCGGAACACCATTGCTGCTGGGCCTGCCGGACAACGTCAAGCAGGCGCTGGCGGCCAGCGTGCCCTTTCCCAAGCGTTTGGGCGATCCCGATGAATTCGCGCAGGCCGTCGAGTTTCTCGTCACCTGCGGCTACATGAACGCCGAGTCCATTCGGGTGGATGGCGCTATTCGCATGGCGCCGCGCTGACGCCTGAAATCTTGGCCCATCAGGAAGCGTCATGTCCGAAAATTCTGTCATTCTCGAAAAGCATGGTGCTGTTGCGACCATCACACTCAATGCGCCTCAGAAAAAGAATGCGCTGAGCACGTCTGTCGTCAACGTGCTAGCTGGCGTCATTGCAGACGTCGAACGTGACGGCTCGATTCGCGCTTTGCTGCTGCGCGGCGAGGGCCGGATGTTCAGTTGCGGCGGCGACATCGACGAAATGGCGGCAGCAGGCGAAGCGTTGTCTACCTTGGTCGATGACGAATTGAGGGTGGTCGAACGCATGATTCCTCAATTCGCCAGCCTGCCATTCCCGGTGGTCTGCGCCGTACAAGGCGCGGTCGCTGGAGGCGGCCTCGGACTAGCATTGGCCTCTGACTACCTGATTGCCGCAAGTGGGACGAAATTCGTGGCGGCCCACACCGGCCTTGGATACGCGGGGGATTTCGGCATCAGCTGGCTCCTGCCGCGCGCAGTGGGCGGACGACGCGCACGCGACATGATCCTGACCAACCGCGTGGTCGGTTCGGATGAAGCCTTGGCCTGGGGATTGGTCGAGAAAGTAGTTCCGGGCGAGAGCCTGCTGGACGAAGCGCAGCGCATGACGGTGCAATTCTCGACCGGTCCTACGCATGGTTATGCGGGCGCCAAGCGCCTGCAACTTGCTGCCTTCGAGAGCGGTCTGGTGACCTCATTGAGGTTAGAGGCGGCCGAAATGAATCGGGCCTCGAAAACCACGGATTCGCTGGAAGCGGTCCACGCGTTCGTCGCAAAGCGAGTGCCTCAGTTTACCGGACGCTGATCGGTTGTAGACGCATCCAGTTGGTGGAGTTCAATTGCCGTTGGCGTCAGGTAATGGATAAACCCAACTGGCGTCGGATTTGCCAGGATACAGTGCCACCATGTATCTGTGCAGAAATCAGCATGCCGAGTCGTTGTTCGATGACCGGCTTCCACGGCACCAGGCTGAACCCCATACCGTCATCCAGCATCGCGTAGCGCCCGCTGGCCAGCATGAGGCTGCGGCGGTAGATACCCGCCACGCGCTGCCCCTCAGCTACCGGACGATGCTCCAAGCCCGTATCAGCGGCAATGTCCTTCGCGGCCTGCGCCACTTCCCGATTGCGCAACGCGCCCAGCAGATTGCGCGCCAGGATCACGCGCTGGCCGCGCCGCTCGGCCAGTCCCTGTTCGGCCAGGAAATCGGCGCGCTGCTGTAGCGCCTGCTTGGCCTCGCCGCCAAAGCCCAGGTCACCCAGACCGGAGCCGCCGCCGATCAACTGCTGATCCAGCCAGGTGGCACCGATCACGCGGGCCTGCCGCTCGATGGGCAGGTGCGATTTCAGCTCCACGGCCACGCCGCCCAGGCGCTGCGCGTCGTACTGGCGGCCACGCTCAGGCAAGTCACCGGGCACCTTCCATAGTCCCTCAGCGACGCGCTCCACGATGCCCGCTCGGCGCAGGGCTTCAAGGCGGCGGACATGGGCCGCAACCACTTCATGCGGGTCGCGGCCATCCTTGGCCTGGCCTTGTGCAATGGCCAAGTGATGGTCGGTGCGGTACAGCCCATTGGTCGCCAGCGCGGTGATGGTCTTGTCCGCTGCGCGCACCTCGGCGGAGCCTTTCACCTCGACCACTGCGCTCATGGGGTACTGCTCCAGTTCCGTCCTGGGCGGCAGCGCCACATAGTGGGCCTTGCCGTCGATGCCATCGACCACCAGATAGCCCCGGTCGTACAGTTCGTCGGCCAGTCCTTTGCCCGCCACGCGGCCGATGATGGAGTGTCCATCCTCGCCCGGTTGGAACACGGCCAGGTCACGCTGCTTGCCGCCCATCGCGCGCTGCATGGTGCGGATGATGTCGCCACGTTCTCCCATGGCCCGCAAGGTTTTCTCGGCATCGGCATGCACGGCCCAAGTGCCGGGCTGGGTCTGCGTGGCAAGCCCCATGCGTTGAAGCCGCTGCAAGCGCCCGACCAGCAGCAGACGCTGGCGTTGCAGTTTGGGTTCGTTGAAGCGCTCGACCTTCACCAGGCCGTCCACCGCCTCGCGCTGGAGGGTGCGATCCAGGCTCGTCCACCGCTCCTGTTCCACTTCGCGGGCTAGGGTGCGCTGGATCTCCAGCTCGGTGCGCGGCCCCAGCCATTCGGTGGCCAGTTCCATCGCCCGCTCGCGCATGCCGCGGGTGATGTACTCCTGCGAAATGATGAGATCCTTGCCAGTGTCGTCCTTGCCGCACAGCACGACATGGGTGTGCGGGTTGTCGGTATTCCAGTGATCGACCGCCACCCAATCCAGGCGGGTGCCCAGGTCGGCCTCCATGCGCTGCATCAGGGGCCGGGTGTAGGTGCGCAGGTCTTCGAGCTGCTCCGCATCCTCGGGCGAGACGATGAAGCGGAACTGGTGGCGGTCGCCCTTGCCACGCTCCTCGAAGGCGGCCGTGTCCGCCTCGTCGGTGATGGCGCCATAGGCACGGCCCTGTCCACCCTGGCGGTCCACGCCTTCGCGCTCGATGTAGCGCAGGTGCTGCACGGTGGAGCGGCCGCTGGCCTGCTGCAAATACACCAGCCGCACCTTGACCGTGGCCCGGCGAGAAAGCGCCGTCAACGACTGGCCCGTGAAGCGGGCTGCGACATGACCGCGCCCCAGGCGCGAACCGGGGGGCTTGCCGGTGGTCTTGCGCCCCCGGCCAGAGACGCCAGCGGCCTTGCTCGTCTGGCGCAGCACCTGGGCAATGAAGGTGTCGCCGCGCTGCCTGGGCTTGCTGGGCCGCACGCGAAAACGGTCATCGTCACCGGGATTTCCGCGCTGGCTCATGATGCAGTCCCCACCAAGCCCATCGCGCCCGAGCGCATGCGGCACACGGTATTCCCAATGCCCGCAAGGCCTTGGGGCTGCTGGCGGCACGAAGCCACCTTGTGGCGAGTGCCGCCCCCAACCCACGTGCAGACTGGCTTTGCGCGCGCCGTGGTGCCGCGCCCTTCAATCTTGCCTTCCGCCTTTGCCCCTCGCTGGCGCTCCGGGCAGCGGCGGCCCGGTGGCGCTGCTGCACGAGCAGCCAGCGCGCCGGCGAACGCGAACACGGCCACAGGCCGGGCGCGTTCGAGGCAAGACGCCTGCACGTTGGATTGCTGCGCCGAAGGCAGCGCGAAGTGCGGCGCGGATGCGCTCGCACTGCACGCGCGACGACACGGCGACGGACAGCAGCACGACATGCTCGATGGCACGACGAGATGCAAGGCAACGTGCAGCGAGTCGGCGGCCATCATGGGCGCGACTCCAGCCAGACCGGATGCGCAACGCCGATCACGGCCGCTGCACTGACCGGTCCGAAGTAGCGGCTGTCGAACGACGCCGGATTGGTGACACTGAGCAGAAACAGCTCGCCGGGCCGAAGGCGGCGGCACTGCTGCCAGGATGGCAGCGGCCGGCCCCAGCGGTCGGCAGATAGCACGGCGGCCGAAGGCACGCCGTCGATGCGGACGCTGCCCCCAATGATGCAAACCTCCTGCGGTGCGACCGCGCCCACGCGCTTGAGCAGCGGGATGCGCGTCGGCAGGTAGCCGCGCTGCGCAGCGAGGGCGGCAGCCTCGGCGGGCAGCGGCACCAGCACGATGCTGCCCACGGACAGCGGACGTGGCGGTGAGCTGGCGCGATGGTCGAGCGGATCGACGCGATACCAGCCGACAGCCACGCTATCGGACGGGTTGTAGGTCAGGCGCGGCAGCGGATGCACGAAGGACGCCCAGGCCAGCGCAGCGAGGCCGCAGGCGGAAAGGCCCGCCAGTACGAGGCGAGCGCGCAAATGTGCGCGGGGCGAGCGAGGACGCGGCCCGGTGCCGGAAGTGAAAACGGCGGTCATGGCAGCGCCCTCCCGGCCAGCCAGGCGGCGTGCCGCTCGGCGCTGTATTCGGGCAGCGGCAGGCGCGCAGCGAGCCGGTTGGCAAGCGTGCGCCAGTACGCGGGCGAAGCGGCAGCGGGCGCGATACCCAGCGCGTCGATGCTGTCGATGCGTTCCAGCACGGCACGCACCGCGTTCTCACCTTCGGCGTGCAGCAGCAGGCGTGCGCCGGGCCGCACGCCGGGGATGCGCTGCACGTCGTCCAGCGGCGTGGCGGCCTGCATCACCATGAGCTGCCAGCGCACGGTGCCGTAGTCATTGGCGTGCCAGCGGATGCGGCAGAACATCGTGCCCGGTAGGAACACGGCGCTACGCCGCCAGCGGTCGAGTTGGAGTGTGCGCGCGGGTTCGCCGAAGCGCAGGTAGAGCTTGAAGCGCGATTCGATGTAGGCCAGCGCCACGCGCGTCAGCGGCGTGCTGGCGGACTGGCTGGAAGGCGCTGCGAGCGCAGCCGTAGCCGCGATGGCGGCAGGCGCGGAGGCAGGCGAAGCAAATGCAGTCATGGTGCGTTCTCCCTGCGGTGCTCGGGAAATTCCCGCTCCAGCAGACCGCGCAACAGCTCGGCCACGGTCACGCCCTGCGTGAAGGCCGACACCTTGATGCGCGCCCGCATTGCGGGCGTGATGTCGAGGGTCAGGCGGGCCGTGTAGAGGTCGCCCTTACCCAGCGCATCGGCATCGCCCTGGCGAATCCACGCCTCGGCGTGCGGATTCGCCGGCGGACGCGCGCCGATGCCGACGCGCTTTGCCGTGCGCTTGCTGTTCGGTGGCGGCTTCGCGGTCATGGCGTCCACCGCAGCAGTTCATCCACCAGCGCAGTGATTTCGCGCGCGGCGGCGCTATCGGGCGCCGTCTCGCGGGCGAGCCGGCCAGCGGCCACGCTGTCGGCGAACACGATGCGTTGATGCACTTCCGAGCGCAGCGCAGGAAGCGGCTGGTCGGCGAGCGCCTGGCGCGCTTCGCGTCCGATCACAGTGGTGCTCACGCGCCGGTTGATGACGAAGGCCGCGCGCAGCGCAGGCCGGAATACCTGCGCCTCGCGGATCAGTGCCACCATCTCGGCGCTGGCCCACAGGTCATAGGGGCTGGGTTGCACGGGGATCAGCACGCGCTCGGCCGCCAGCAGCGCGGAGCGTGCCAAGGCGGCGATGCGCGGCGGGCCGTCGATGACAACGTGATCGGCCCGCCTGGCGAGTTCTGGCGCTTCTTGGTGCAGCGTTTCGCGTGCAAGGCCCACGGCGCTGAACAGTCGTGGCAAGCCTTGCTGGCTTCTGCGCTGTGTCCAGTCCAGCGATGAACCCTGCGGGTCGGCGTCCAGCAGCACGACGTGCTGGCCGCGCATCGCCAGCTCACCGGCGATGTGGGTGGCGAGCGTGGTCTTGCCCACGCCGCCTTTCTGGTTGAGCAGCGCGACGATCATGGCCTGGCCCTCCACGTTGGAAAGCCCGGCTGTTGCTGCTGTGCGTGGTGCCGCTCGGCGGTTTTCCACCGGCGTGCGGCGCTTCTACTATCAGTTAGATGATTTAAGTTAGGGAAGTTAGAGGGGCCGTAGACCCGCGCCGTTATTGGGTTTTCTGGCGATTCGTACTCCTGATAGCACGATAGCCGTACTCCCGATAGCACGATACTCCGTACTCCTGATAGCACGAGCCCGTCCACAAGCTGCGCACCGTTTATCCCCGTGCCGTGAACGGCACGGGCCGAAAGGTCAGCAGCTCGGCGCCGTTGTCCGGCATTCGCTCGATGCCCAGGACGTAGCCGGGCATCGACTGCCGCGCGACCAGCGTGCGCAGGTCGTAGGCGAAGTCCGAGAAGCGCGTGGCGCTGCCCGATTTCCGATACAGGTGCCGGAAATCGAATTGCCAGCCGCCCGGTTGGCGCCCGCCGTGCTTGCGCACCAGCCGGTACAGCCATCGCTCGATCCCGCCCGTGAGCCGGAAATACGCCGGGTCGATGGTCAGTACCAGGGCGGCATCCATGACGCCCGCGTAAAACCAGTCCGGCAGGATCAGCTCCAGCCCCAAGGGCGTGCCCTTGGCATCGGCCAGTTCCTTCCATTCGTTGATCCACGAGAAGCGGTGCAGCCGTCTTCCCGTGGTTTCCCGGATGGACGTGGCCACCGTGGTGGATTGCAGGCGATCCAAGGCCGCTTTGAGGCGCTGGTAGTCGCGCAGCGACGTACCGCGCCCGATGAAGCGCAGGATCTCGTAAGGCGTGGCCTGCATCAGCCGCGACGGGCGCAAGCCCGCATCGCGCGCTTCCACGATCTGACTGGCCGCCCAGATCAGGATGTCCGCATCCCAAATCGTGGCGATGCCGTGCTCCTGCGTGCCCTCCACGCGGATCGTGATGCCGCTGGCCCGGAAGTCGATCGGCGCGACGCGCCGCGACTTCGCCAGCGAGAAGAACGGAAAGGCCATCAAGTCCTGACTGTCGCGCGGCGCCATGTCGCCCGGCAGGGCGCGGAACAGGTCGAGCTGTTCGCGCTCTGGCACGAGCCGCTGCCGGGACGGCAGCGCAGGGCTGGACATGGCGAAGGCCACCCGCGCGCAAGCGATCAGCGCGCACGGCTGTCCGCCGAGTGCTGCTCGGCATACTCGGGATCGGACGTGCTCTCGAAGCTGCGATCCGCAGCCCAGGCATCGAGGTCGGCCACGGCGTACATGACGCGTCGGCCGAACTTGCGGAACTTGGGGCCGCCACCCAGCACGCGCTGCTTCTCCAGCGTGCGCGGCGACAGACGCAGGTAGTCGGCGGCTTCGTCGTTGGTGAGGTAACGCTGCGGCTGCGCAGCGGTAGTGGCAGGAGCGGCGGCAGGCCGCAAGGGAGCGGGACGCATGATGAGAGCCTCCATAGCTTTCAAAGCTCCGGCCGCACAGCGCAACCGGATGGAGGCAGTCTCAGAAAACGAAGCCCTCTTGCTCAGGGTCGTTTTGCGCTCTCTTCAAAACGACCCTTCTCAAGCAGCGGTAGTTGTGCTAGGCGGCGATAGCCGCCGCGCATCAACGCATCGCCGCGCCGTACCAGGCGGCGCACCTTGGAGCGCAGGCCGCCGTCGCTGTACCAACCGGCCGCGGCGTCCACTCCGAACAAGCCTTCGGCCACGTCGCGCAAGGACGCGCCCGCCAGGGTCGCGTCGAGCGCCTGCAGGGTGTGCAGTTCCAGCAGCGCAGCAGGCGTCGGCCTGGGCCTGGTTCGCGCGGTGCTGGGCGCGTGACCGAGCGCAGGCGCGGCGGCGCCACCGCGATGGGCGTAGGCGACAGCCATGCCGTCTTCCAGTCCGGGCGCCAGCGCATAGCGCTGGCAATGGCCGGCACTGCGCGCGATCAGCGCCAGTCGCTGGCCATCGTGGAGCAGGTGCTTGTGGCCGGGGATGTTCCAGAAGTCGAAGGCCACAGCGTCAGGTGGCGGATCGGTATCAGGGTGGAGCTGCACCACGGCAGCATGGCCGGGGAGCCAGGCCGCATGCGCATCACGCGCATCCAAGGCTGGGTCTTCCAGCAGGCGCAATCCCCAGCGATGCGCAGCATTGGGGCGGCGCGCACGGCGCATCCAGTCAAGCCGGTAGTCAGGATGGCGGCGCAGGTACTCCCAAGCCAGTGCCAGCACGTCCAACCACAGGATGTAGAGGTAGGCCGCAGTGGGATACCAGTGCGCGACATGATGAGGATTGACCATGACCGAAGCTCCCGTCGAATAGCAGGAACGTCGCCACGGCGTCAGACATGCAGGAGCCTTAAATCAAGGTAGAAATCCGGTTAAGCTGTATCTGTTGGTGTCAAGGCTAATTGGCTCCGGCGTGTTGCGAAATCCGTCCGAATGCGACGGCCGCCCGACTTAGAAATGTCATGCGGCACGGAATACCGTGCCGCAACTCCCGCGAAGGATCGTGGCTATTTTTCGCATGAGGGCACTATTTCGGTGCAAGAGTGCGGATTCAGACTTTGCGGGTCTGGAGCAAGACCGAAATAGCCTTAATGCGCCCGGCTTGAGCGCGAATAGCTCAATCGACGATAGAGCCGTTTTCCTGCGCCAGCCGCAGGTATTCCGACAGCGGGCGCGCCGCCTGGAAGTACAAATCCCGCGCTACGGGCTGCTTGCTCGGGCCGACGATGGAGGCCAGGTCGGACAGCTTGATGTGACCCAGCTCGGGCATACCGATGCCCACGTCCATGACGCCCCAAGCTGTATCGCCGTCGGCAGGATCGAGCGATGCCAGCAGCCAGATCGCGTGGGCGTCGGGAGTGAATAGCCGCACGACCGGCAACGGGTCGTGAGGTTCACCGGCGGCGACCCGCTGCCCGTTCTCCAGCAGCGTGGCGCGCTGCTCCTCGGTTACGAGGGGAGCCTTCATCGGGGTGCTCCTGTTCCAACATGGCATGTCGGTTTTGCGTTTCCACGAAAGCCGTGGAAACACGAAAGCGCAAAAGCTCAATTGTAGAAATCTGCAAAGGCACGTTGGCGGTTTTCCGGTTCCACCGGAATCCGCAGAAGCGGATTTCCGTAAAAGCACGAAAAAGGGCCAAAAGCATGAATGAGTTAAAGATAACGTGGTTTTAATTGTGCTGCGAATTGACGCTTCTGTCTATGCAGAAGCGATCCATCCAGCGCGGCCGACCGGCCGGCACCACCACCTACGATGCCGAGTTGGCGCAAGCCTTCGGCGCGGCGGTGCGTGCGCTGCGGACGGAGCGTGGCATCGCGCAGGAATCGCTGGCGAACCTCGCCGGCATTGAGCGTTCGCACATGGGTAAGGTTGAGCGCGGCGAACACATGCCCACGCTGGCGATCATCTTCAAGATCGCCAGTGCGCTCGAATGCAGCACGGCAGTGCTGATGAGCGAGGCTGAGAGCCAGCTCGCAGCAGCGGCCCAGCCGTAGGCGCTGGGCCACCGATCCGGCGCAGCCGGTTCGGGGACTTCAGGGGCGCCGAGCATCGCGCGGCGGGGATAGGCCGCAGGGCTTTCCCCTGGAGGCAAGCGCAGCGCGCAGCGCCACCGGCGCGAAGCTGCGATAGGGATTGAAGCCGAATGGCCATGACGGCGAAGTCGGCATGGGGCGCAGCCCGCAAAGCCCGGTCGGCGCAGTGCGCCGAATCGCCCTATATCCGCCTTGGCAACCCGAGGTCATTGTGATGCTGCCCGGCCACCACCATCACGAAGCTGGGAAAGCCAAGCCTTCCTGTATGCCGATCCAAGCAGCACTGCGCCCCGCCACGTGGGCGGGGCGCTGCGGCGGTCACGCCGCCTAGGGCTTGCTGCGCGACCAGATCAGGTCGTGCGTGCCGTTCTCGCCTTCGATCAGGCGGGCGTAGACCGTGGCCGGGAACGAAGGATCGTCGAGGGTCACGGAGATGTACTCCCGCCCGGCCTCGCTGGTCTTCTTCCACGCCGCGCCGATGTCGTGACTGGCGGCCTGCAGGCGGAAGTCCGGGGCCTTCTCGTTGTCCCCCTTGTCGTTGGGAACCAACTTGACCTTGACGTTGAGCGTCAGGGTGCGAAGCGTGCCGGCGAAGCCGTCTTTGTCTGCGGTGAAGGTGCCGATGTTGGCCATGATGTTTTCTCCGTTCGGTTGAACAAGGTTCGCGCCCATCGCGTCCTTGTTGTGATCCGGCCGGCGGGGGACGGGCTGGCTGCACCGCTTGCGGTCGCAACGCAGTGGAGAGCCGGGAGGCGAAAAGAATTTGTCCCGCGAGGAATGCGCGCAGCGCAGGGGAAATTGTTTTCGCTGGACGGTTGCAGCAATGAAGCCCGAGGCGCAGCCGCGCCCCCGCCAGGATTCACAACGAGACAAGGACGCATTGGGCCGAACCGCTCCGAAAGGAGACAGGGCTGGCTCGGCATCCCCGCACGAAGGCTGCACCGGCTCGCCCACTGACGCGGGCCAGGTCAACCATCCGACGACAAGCGAGAACGCCCCGGCCGCACCTTGCGGCGCCGGTCTTGAGGCGTGGCGTGGAAGCTCCATAGCGATGCCGGGCGGGATGTCCGTGAACCGTCCTTCGTGACGTGATGGGCGAGAACCGCCAGCGTTGAGGACGGCACGCATTCGCACAACCTGCCGCAGCAAGCACCAGCGTGTTTGCCAGCCCTGTCCATTGCAGCGGAGCGCTGGCCTGGCCGATCCGGCGGTATCGAGGGGTGCCAAGCTCGCGCGGCAGGGATGGGCCTTGTGCCGATCCCCTAGAGGTAAGCGCAGCGCCGCTGGCGCGCAGGCGTGAGGGATTGAAGCTGGATGTGCAACCTTTCGGTCGCACGGGCGAAGTACAACTCTTCTGCGACGACAGGGAAACAGGGAAAGTGGCGAAATTTTATCGGTATCACCTTATTCTTCACGAATCACGATGATCGGACTCTCCAGCCTTCCAATATCCCTTGGCGCTAACACTGTGTCTCGGGAGCTCCCTGTCTTGAAGGTAGTGAAGTTTCAGCTTTTTTATGGCTGCGGATTCACCTGCCATCCAGATGTAGCCTGGACCGGTCGGTAAAGGACGGTGCAACAGCGACTGACATAGCGTCAGTCCGGGTTCCGATTGGGCGTTCATCCACTGAACCCGCAATCGGGCAGGGCTGTCGATCGGCTGCCGGTCATCCCCTGACGGCACCTCGACATACGCCTTGGCGTTGATACCAGAAGGCAAACGGCGTGCAATGCTCTGGATGCCAGGCAACGCCGTGGCATCCCCCGCGAACATGACCCAGCGCGCATCACTGGGAAGCAGAAAGCCGCCACTGCGGGGCCAGAGTCGCCGCCTGCACCGTGCAGGACGAAATCCAGATCCAGTGTTCCTGCATTGAAATCAATGTTTTGTATGGTGTAGGCCCGGCCGTCACCCGAGGGAAGAAAAACTTTCACCCACGCTGCCGGTTCGTTGGCTCCCGCGACTTTGAGAAATTCGGCAACCTCAGAGCCTCCAAGTGTGATCCGTTGCATATGGGGCGTCACCGAACGAACCGCCTGCACGGTTCCGACTGCTCTTTCGGTACGAGGCCTTGGCATGACTTCAGGCATGGTGGCCTCCCTTGGGTGCGGAAATCAGCAGTTGCAAAGCAACGAGAGCCGACAGGGCGACCGCAACGGCGCCCGCAAGGTAGACGGCCTCAATGTGCCATGCGCCTGCCACGGCCCCCAGCACCGGGCCGGTGATGCCCAGGGCAATGTCGAGAAACGCCACATAAGCCCCCATGGCCAAGCCCCGACTTTGTGGAGGCGCCCGGCGCACGGCTTCCACGCCAAATCCCGGAAAGGCCAGCGAGTAACCGAATCCCGTCAGCGCAGCGCCGGCGTAGGCAACGGTAGGGCTCTGGGCGCCCCAGATCAGCAACTGCCCAACGGCTTCGATCAGCACACAAACCAGCGCCACGCTGGCGCCGCCGAGCTTGTCGGACAAGTGGCCGAAAAAGATGCGCGCGGCAATGAACGCCAGGCCGAAGGCGGTGAATGCCAGTGAGGCGTTGCCCCAGTCTCGGGAAGCGAACAACAGGGCAATGAACGCCGTGATGACCCCAAAGCCCACGCTGCACAAGGCCAGCCCCAAGCCCGGGTGCCACACCATCCCCAGCACCTTGTAGAAAGGCGTGCGGCGGACAGCCGTCGGGGCAGTCGCCCGAACGTTGGCAATCAGTGCCAATGCCAACAGGGGAAGAACGACGGCAGCCACTGAAATGCCGGCGAAGCCATATCCACCTTGAATGGCGATACCCATGGGCGCACCCACCGCGTAGGCGCCGTACATCGCCATGCCATTCCATGCCATGACCTTGCCTGCGTTTTGCGGGCCCACGAGTCCGATCCCCCAACTCAAGGAGCCGGTGACGATCAGGCTTTCGCCGCAGCCGAGCAGCACCCGCCCCAACAGCAGAACCCCAACCGAGGCGGCAGGTGACGAGACGAAGGCCAGCGACGCAAGGTAGGCCACACCTGACGCCGACGCCACCAGAAAGCCCGTGACCACGGACCGTTTGGCCCCACGCGTGTCGGAGAGGTTGCCTGCCCAGGCGCGAGAGAGCAGGGCCGCGGCGAACTGCGCGCCAATGACCACACCCACCACCAGCGTGCTCATGCCCAATGTGCTGGACACATGCAGGGGAAGCACCGGCAGCGGCAAGCCGATGGTGAGAAAGCTGACGAACACCGCCAGTGTGATCGGCAGCAACTTGAGAAAGACGTTGGCGACAGGTGGCGGATTTGCCACCTTGGTCGCCCCCGTGTGAGAACGAGAAGACATCAACAACTCCAAACATGAGCATTTGCTCGACATATGGAATAATATGAGTCATTGCTCACGTTGAAAACTCGCGTTCGGATGATCCCCATGCCACCCTTGCCTCAGCCACGCCGCGTCCCCCGCCAGAGCCGTTCTCGGGCCTTGGTGGACGCCATACTTGAAGCAACGGCTCGCGTTTTGACCGAGCGCGGCTATGCCGGAGCCAACACCAATCTGGTGGCCGAGCGCGCTGGCGTGAGCGTGGGTTCGGTCTATCAGTATTTCCCGAACAAGGATTCGCTCATCACGGCGCTCCATGAGCGGCATGCGGTGGAAATGCACGCAGCCATGGAGACCGTGCTGGCAAGCGCGCATCCACTGGACCTGAGAGGGAAACTGGCGGCCATCGTGCGTGCGTGGCTGGCGGCACACCAGGTCGCCCCTGAGTTGCATCGCGTACTGGAAAAGGAATTTCCTTTCTTCGATGCTCCGCCGGAGCAAAGCACGGCTGACCAAAGCATTCAGCACCGCATTCGCCAGTTGCTGGAAGACCACCAAAGCGAGGTCGTGCTGCAGGACCTGGAACTGGCGACATGGGTTGTACTGCGAACCATGGAATCACTGATCCATGCGGCGGTCATTCCGCCTGGCGCCCCTTGCCCCGCCCAGCAAGTCGAGCAGGCCATCGTCGAAATGCTGGCCGGCTATCTGTGTGGTCCGCAAAGACGTATGGTCTAAGCCTGCTGCCCTCTGCAATAGGCCACCAGATCCGCGATAGACAGTAGGGATCCTCCGTCATCATCACCGACAGTCACTGCCACAAGGTCAAAGATTGGTACGGTCTGGGGCTGATCTCCGTCATACCTGCAAGGCAAGGACAAGGCATCGGCTCGCGTCTGATGCAACAGGCGCTGGCCGAACCCGCGTACTACGCGCGCTTTGGCTTCCAAGCGCATCCGGGCCTGCAACTGCCGGGCCGCCCGGCTATTTCGTGGCACTGGCCTTCCACGGGCCAGTGCCCGAAGGCGTCGCGCAATACAGCGATGCCTTCAACGCCGCCGCCTGAGCCAGCGCGAAGGCGGCGACGTTCTGATGGGCTGTTGGCCTTGAACACCGGGCGCGGCCCCCGCCGCGCCCGGATTTTTGAAGTTCACCGCGCCCAGGACGGAACGGCCTGGGCGCGGTGCTGACGACGGTTATTCCTTCGTCTCGATGATCCACCACACGGCGCGCGCCAAGGCGCGGCCCGTGATGGGATGAATGTCGGTGAGGTCGGCGCGGGCCGACCAGCCCGAGGGCGGGAGGTGGCCGCGCACGTCGCCATCGCCGTGCCAGCGGCGAGCGCGCACCGTGCCGGGGGCGTAGCTTGCCGCCATGCGCGGGCGGCTGCTGGTGATGCGGGTCATGGGGGCTTCTCCTTCCGGCGAAGCGCCCCGGTCGAGGCCGGGGCGCTTGCCTTCGGCGCGGGTCAAGCGGCCAGCGCCTCGGCGGTTTCATCCGCCATTGCTTCGGCATCTTCCGGGGCGTCCTGCTCCGGGCCTTCGGCCTTGAAGATGGCAGGCATCCAGCCCGTGCCATCGGCCAGCCGCTCGGCCTCGCTGGCAATGTCGGCCTTCTTCAACTTCGCCAGCCGGGAAACCTGATTGGGCGCGTATTCGCCCACGGCTTGCAGAACTGCCGCTTTCGGAACGTGCTTGAAATACCCCTCGGCGGTCGGCTGCCACCATGCGGCCATGTCGAGGCCCACGGCCTGCGCCAGTTCCTCGCCGGGTTGCTGCGCCGTGGCGCGGGGCATCACCACGTCCACCGTGGAAGCCACGCACACGGCCAGCAACCGCACCAGTTCGTCTTGCGGCTTCGTCAGCAGCACGGCGAACAGTTCGGCGCTGTCTTCCGGCAAGGCTTCCCCGGCCACCTGTTGCAGTTTGCGCAGCGCCACGGCGGCAGGCGATTCCGGCCAATCCGGGGCCATGCCTTCCAGCCGGTCTTGCAGTTTGAGGCCCACGCCCAGCGGCAGAGAATCACGGTTGAGGCCGTAGCGCCTTTCCTGCAAGACGGTCTGCACCATGCCATGCACCACGGCAGCCAGCGCAGCTTGCGGATGACGTGCGACTTCGATTTGCAGCGCGGCGGTGCGGTGAGCGCTCAAGCGTTGCGCCAGCCGGTCGGACATGGCGACGCTCTTGGGTTGCTCGTCGTCCTCGCCTTCGTCGTCGTTCTCGGCGTCCGGGTCGCTGAAACCTTGGCGCAGCTTTTCAAGCGTGCGCAGCGCCTTGGCCTCGGCCTCACGCATCAGGCCGCGATGAATGACGGCCTCGCCGTTGCGGTCGATGGTGACGATGGCACCGGCTGCGGCCTTCACATTCGCGCCGTAGTCCTGCAAGCCATCTTCCAGCGCCTGCAACTGCTCGCCCACGGCTTCACCTTCCTCCTGCAAGGCGTCGGCCTTTTCCTCGTCGTCGGCATCCATCGCGGCGTCCACGGCTTCACCGATGGCCCGCATTTTCTCTTGCAGCTTTTCGATGCGTTGCGCTTCGCGCTTGTTTGGCTCGCGCCGTTCCCTCGGCGCACGCTGGAAGGCGTGCAGGTCGGCATAAGTTACGCCCGGCGTGGCGTCCACCCACGCCCAACCCTCGGCGCGGACAGTGGCGGCAATGCCTGCCAGCTTGTCTTGCGCCAGCCGTTCCAGCAGCGCGGCGTCGTTGAGGTACACGCCCGCATCGCCTTCCGCGAACAGGTCACGGCGGATGCCGCCGCCTGCGGCTTCGTAGCTGTCCAGTCCGACGAAGCGCACCAGCGGATGCCGGTAGGCGTCGATTTCCCTTTCGGTGAGGCGTTCGCGCAAGTGCGAGGGATGGCGCTGCCACTGCGGCGCATCGTAGAACGCGCTTTCCTGCGCGGCGTGGTCGTCGGTGATGGCAAGTGCCATCAACTGGTCAAGGCTCACGGCATCGGCTCGGTAGTCGGCCATCAAGCGCGGCGACACGTTGGCGAGCTTCAAACGGCGCTGCACCACCAGCGGCGTGACGCTGAAATCCGCTGCAATGTCCTCGATGGGACGGCCTTCGGCCACCAGCGCGGCGAAAGCCTCGAACTGGTCTGCCGGGTGCATGGCTTCGCGCTGCACGTTCTCGGTCAGACTGGCGGTGCGGGCCGTGCCATCGGCCACCTGCAAGCAAGGCACCTCCCAATCCTTGGCGATGCGGTGTTTCTTCGCCAGCAGCTTCAACGCGGCGAGGCGACGGCCACCGGCCACGACTTCGTAATGCTCGCCATCGGCAGATGCAATCACGATGAGGTTTTGCAGCAGGCCCACGCGCTGGATGCTTGCGGCCAGTTCAGGGATGGACATGCGCGGGGTCTTGCGCACGTTGCGGCCCGTGGGGCGCAGCACCAGCCGCGACAGTGGAACCAAAATCAGGTTCTTGGTCGGGTCGGCAGCTTCCAGCGGGATAGCTGCGGCGGTATTGACGGCGCGGGCTTCGGTTTGGGTAACGGCGTTCATGGTGTATCTCCAATCGAGTGAAACAAGGGAATGGAGGGGAAACCGCCCCTCCGACGGGGGGACGGTTCAGGCTTTCAACTGGCGCAGGCCATCGGCCAGCATCCAGAGGGCGCGATTGAGGCGCACATCGGAATCAATGCCCTGCACCGGGCGGGTCTGCTGGCGGCGTCCGTTGGCGCTGCGGCCATGCAATCCGCCCTTGGTCAAGTTCTCCTGCGTGCGGTTGAACACGCTCCACAGGTCGGGGCGGCGGTCATCGAACCGGCGCGGCATCAGGATTTGCGATTCGGTGATGGGCGCGGGCTTGTTGTCGGTGGGGTCGTACTTGAGGGCCAGCGCGGAACGGGCGAACACTTCGGCTTCGCCTTCGTCCAGCTTGATCGCGCGCATGGCATCGCGGGATTCCTTCACCCGCTCGAAGCCGCTCAATACCTCGAAAGCGCCTTCGATGACGGAACCGGCCACGTCGCCTTTGTGGGGTACGCGCACGTCCGCCACGGTGTCGCCGCAGACAAGGCCATTGCTGCAAACGAAGCGGAACATCCCCGCCAACATTTGATAGCTGCTCGTGCCGTCATGCGAGTTCAGCAGCACGATTTCGTTAGCCTCCGCGCCGTTGATCTGGTTGGCATGGCGCAGGCGCAGCATGTGTTTGGTGTGCTCGCGCTTGCCTTCATCGCGCACGCGGGTTTGCGTCACCATGAAAGGCTGGAAGCCTTCTTTGCGAAGCTCGGTCAGGACGGCAGCGGTCGGGATGTAGCTGTACCGTTCGGAACGGCTCTCATGCGGGGCGTCCGCGAAGATGGACGGGGCCACGCTGCGAATCTGGTCATCGGACAGCGGGTAGTCGCTGCGCAGCGAAGGGGAACGGGAAGCGAAACGGGATGCGAGTTGCATGGTCTTTCTCCTGACAAAAAGAGGTTTGCTGTTCACACCGCAAACCGGATTCCTAGATTCGGAGCCCAGCCTTTCGGCTGTTCGGTGCGGTCGGCACGAGGAACCCGGTTGGCCCTGTTGCCACCGTCTTTCCTGAGTTCATCGCCCGCGACGGTCAGGAGCGCGCGAACGGGCGCCGTCAAGGAAACAAGCGCAGGGTTGGTGCGGCCCGCAGGCGTAGCCGAGGACACGGCCCTGCGCGCCTTGACGGCGCACGGGCGCGGGCTACAGTCGCGGACAAGGTGATGAAGTCAGGGGAGACGGCTGGACAAGGCAACGGCCATCCCTGTGTGCTGAACCGCACGCAAGCGAAGCGCGCAGGCCCGAAGCTGGAAGCCGGGCCGAGGCGTCAGCCGAGCGGAGCGAGGGAACGATGGAAGCCCGACAGGGGCGAAACCCCGCAGGGGGTTCGATGCGCAGCACGACAGCGCGACCGGCCATCCCCCAGGTGGCCGGGGACGCCCAGCCTTCAACGCAAGATCAGGACGAGTCCACGCAAGGCATCGTGAATCTGCTGCGAATGCGGTCTGGCCGATCCGGCGCAGCCGGGTCGGCGGTGTTCAGGGGCGCCACGCCTGCGCGGCGGGGATAGCCCGCAGGGCTTTCCCCTGGAGGGCAAGCCGAAGGTGCGCAGGCATCGCGCCGCATGGGCGCGATGCGAAGGGCGTCCCTCGACGCCCCAGGCCCGGATCAGACAACGATCCGCCCAGCCATCCGCGCATCGCGCGCATAGGCGCTCAACCGCTTCTCGGCCCGAAACGACAGGTCGCGCTCAATCGGCAGGCCCAACCCGCCGCGCACCGTCGCCAGCTCACCCAGGCTGACCCAGCCGATTTCCGGCTCACCCAGCCCCAGGTCGCAAAGACCGAAGGCGTGGTCGTGGTCATCAGGATCAATCTCGGTCAGCAGCCAGGTCGCGCCGGCGTCCGGCGTGAACAGCTTGACCACGGGTGCCGGATCGAAGTCCGGGTTCTCCAAGGATTCGCGGCCGTTGGCCAGCAGCACAATGCGCTGCTCGTCAGTGATGAGTGCGTTGTTCATGGTGAACTCCTGAAAGGTTGCCGGGCGGAATTGCCCAGCCCTTCCAGGGCACGGCGCAGCGCAAGCAGTCAAAGATCGAAGACGGCCGCCAGGCCGCAAGCGCCTCCGGCGCGCAGTCATTGACGGCGAGCACGCCGTGGCACGATGAAGGGAACAGCAAGACCGCCTCCCTCACACCTCCATGCTCCTCGGTTTTCCGCAAGCGAAGCGCGCAGGCCCGCATGGGCCGGAGTTGCGCCACCAGACGCAGCAAAAAGGGGGCCGAAGCCCCCTCGGTCAAATCAGGCCACGTTCGGCAAATGACGCGGCGCTGTTGCCCGCGACGACATGATCCAGCGTGACAACATCCACCAGCGCCAGCGCCTCCTTGAGCCGCTGAGTCAGTGACCTGTCGGCGCCGCTCGGTTCGGGATTTCCGCTCGGGTGATTGTGCGAAACAATGACCGCCGCCGCATTGAGCCGCAGCGCCTCCTTGACCACCTCGCGCGGATGCACCGATGCACTGTCGATGGTGCCGTGGAACATCTCGACGTATTCGATCAGGCGATGCTTCGTATCCAGAAACAGCACCGCGAAGACTTCGTGCTCGTAGCCCGCCAACTTGGCACACAGGTACTCCTTGACGGCCGCCGGTGAAGTGAACGAGGCACCGCGCTGCATCTTGTGCTCGATGACCTGGCGCGCGGCCTCCAGCACCTGCTCGGCCGTCGCCAAGAGGTAGTGGCCCTGCGCGTCGCGCACCATCAACGAGGCGTCGAACGAGGAAAAGGTCAGTTGCGACATGATCGTGCTCCGGTTGCTCGGGCGGAATTGCCCGGAACCGTCGCCAGCACGGCGCAGCGCAAGCAGTCAGGGGTCGCAGACGGCCACCAGGACGCAAGCGCGCACCCGCGCGCGCCGCCCTTGACGGCGAGAACGTCGTGATACGGTGAAGGGAACAGCCAGGCCCGTCCAATGCACACATTCGATGCTGGCAAGCGCAGCGCGCAGGCCCAGAAGGGCCGGAGGCGTCAGCGATTTGGAAGGCTGGCGATAGACAGTCCCGCAGGGATGAGCGGGCAGCGAACCTGGAGCAGCGCGGCCCGGCTTTGCCGGGGCGTTGTTGCACAAATCGTTGCTCAGCAAGCTGTAGGCTTGCTGCATGAGCCAGCCCCGTAAGCCCCGCTACCGAACCACCAACTGGAAACAGTACAGCGCAACCCTTAAAGCTCGGGGCTCTTTGACGGTGTGGCTGGACAAGCGCATGTGCTGGTTTGCCGCTGCAAGCGGCAAACGCGGACGCAGTCCGAAGTTCTCTGATGCCGCTATTCAATTTTGTTTAACGCTCAAGAACTTGTTTTGCCTGGCACTCAGGCAAACCACCGGGCTAGTCGAGTCGGTACTGCACTTGTATGGGCTTGCTTGGCCAGTACCGGACTTCAGTACGCTGTGCAGGCGGCAACTCGATTTGAATGTCCAGATTCCGTATACCCGCAGTAAAGTTGGCTTACACCTACTAGTCGATTCAACAGGAATCAAATTCCTGGGTGAAGGCGAATGGAAATGCAAAAAGCATGGCCCTGAGCGCCGCCGTCAGTGGCGCAAGCTGCACATCGGCATTGACGCCAAGACACTGCAGATTCGAGCCATCTGTGTGACCTCGAACAACGTCAGTGACGCTGCAGTGATTCCTGATTTGCTACAGCAGTTGCCTGCGGATGAAACGCTAGAGAGTCTGACGGGGGATGGTGCATACGACACACAGCCAGCCTACGAAGCTGTCATCAGGCGTGGTGCTATCCCAATCATTCCTCCACGCAAGAATGCTCGAATTCGTAGGGGAAGTGTCTTTGAGTACCGCAATGCAGCCATTACTGCATGCAGGCGGCTAGGGCGTAGTATCTGGAAGCGCTGGATTGGCTATCACCGGCGAAGTTTGGTGGAAACCAAGATGCACTGCATCAAGCGACTGGGCGAGCGTGTGATGTCTCGAACCTTTGAGCGACAAGTGAACGAGCTGCATATTCGAGCAGCCATACTGAACCGATTCACTGAGCTGGGCCGTCCTCAGACGGCAGCCGTGGCATAGCCACGGCTGGGGTTGGGGGTAACTCGCCTCAAACTGGATTTATGCAACAACGCCCAAACCTTCCAAGGCATACCGCGCCAGTGCATGGCCCTTGTCGGCGCACAGGATCAGGCCCACGGGCGGGTTCTCATCGGGATAGGCCCAATGCTCCTTGGCATAGTTGCAATACATGTGCATCTGGCCTACGTCCGCATGGGTCAGGCTGCCCAGTTTCAAGTCGATGATGACCAGGCAGCGTAAGCGCCGATGGAACAGCAGCAAATCGACCCGATACCAGGTCTGGTTGATGCGCAACCGGCGCTGCCGACCGATGAAGGTGAAGCCTTCACCCAGCTCCAGCAGGAAGTCCTCCAGCCGCCGGATCAGGGCGGTTTCAAGATCGGATTCCGAATACTCGTCCTTGAGGTCGAGGAACTCCAGCACATACGGGTCTTTGATGGTGTCGTTGGGGGTGACGACATCCTCGGGCATGGGCACCGCGCCCTTGACCAGCATCGCCGCCTTGTTCTTCGACAGCGCCGTGCGCTCGTAGAACTGGCTGCCAATCTGCCGGTCAAGCTGGCGCACGCTCCAGCCGCCGCGCAGCGCCTCGGCCTCGTAGAAGCGGCGGGCGTGTTCATCCTTCACCGACAGCAGCCGCACGTAGGCCGACCACGGCAGCGTGAACACCTGCGCCAGCTCGCCCAAGGCCAATTTCCGAGACGCTGTCTCGGATTTCTCGGCGGGCAGCCCGTCCCCCGATTTCCGAGACAATGCCTCGGAAATCACCGGCCGGGGATAGGCGGCGAAGAACCGCCGCATGTTCTCCAGGTTGTCCGGGCTGAACCCGCGCCCGAAGCGCGCGGTGAGGTCGGCGGACAGTCGGGCAATCAACTGTTCGCCGTACCCTGCGCGCCGCTTGCCCTGTTGCTCGGCCTCCACGATGCGGCGGCCAATCTCCCAATAGCTTGCCGTCATCAGCGCATTGACGCTGCGTGCCGCCGCCTGGCGCGCAGCGCCAAGCAGCTCCACAATGCCGCTGTGGATGCCGGCGTAGCCGGCAGGCAGGGCCGCGCCTTTTTCCTTGGGTGTCCGGGCGCTCATGCCGTGGCCTCCTGGGGCTGCTGTTGCCGCGCACCGGTAATGGCCTGGCGGCGGCTGGCCACCAACTCGGCCGCGTCGCGCACCGGCTTGTCCTCGGTGTGGACGTAGTGCATGAACATCGCCACGGTCTTGTGGCCCGTCAGCTTCATGCCTACCTTGGTCGGCACGCCCGAATTGGCAATGTCGGTGGTCGAGCGGTGGCGAATGCCATGCGTGCCGACGTGCGGCACGCCGGCGGCCTTGAGCGCCCGGCACCAGCCGCCGTAGTGCTCGCCAAAGGTCAGGTGCTTGTCCGGGTCGTTGGGCGACGGCAGGACATACGGGCAGCCTTCCCGGCGCGGCGCCGTCGAAAGCAGCCGATAGGCTTCCGCGCTCATGGGTTTGGACATGCCGCCGGTCTTGCTGTCGGGCCAGACCACACGGCGGTTCTCGAAGTCCAGCCAAGCCCATTCGAGTGGGCAGATTTCGGAGCGCCGGGCGGCAAACTCGAATTGCAGCCGGATCGCCAGCGGGATGACGTAGTTCTCCAGCCCTTCGGCCTCCAGCTTGTCCAGATGGCGGTAGATCAGCGTCAGTTCGCCGTCCACAATGAGCCGGGTTTCCTTGCCCGGCGGAAACATCGGGACATGGCGGCACGGGTTGGTGCCGTCCGGGCGGTAGCCCCACACTTCGGCCAGATTGAACATCTTGCGCAGCACGCCGAATGCCTTGTTTGCCTCAGTGGGCTTGTACGAGAGCTTTTCCATCAACCCGGCAATGTCGGGGCGCTTCACGTCCTGTACCTTCTTGCGGCCTAGCAGCGGGATGATGCAGCGGTCGATGACGCCCTGATAGCCTTCCTGCGTGCTGGGCTTGTTGCGCTTCTTGGAATAGTCCTCCATGAACTTCGTGCACAACTCAGCCATCGTGGGCGCTTTGCGCGCCTCGGCCTTGGCGCCGCCGGGGTCGCCGCCCCGGCGAACCTCGGCCAGCCAGTCCTGCGCCATGACGCGGGCCTGTTCAACCGTCAGTTCCCCGAACAAGCCCAAGGCGGGCTTGCGGCGTTCCCCAGCGTTTGTGCGGTACTGAAGCATGAACACCCGACGGCCCGCCGGGGTGATCTTACAGAGGAAGCCGGGCACCACGGTATCCCGCAGTTCGATAGCCGTGGCCTGGGGTTGTGCCGCCTCTACGGCGGTCTTGGTGAGCTTGATCTTTGCCATGATGACTCCTTGGAACGACCCGATTCCAAGAGCCACATAGGAGCGGCGCGGGGGGAAGCCGGGTCAGGTTTCAGAAAGCACCGGCATATGATGGACGCGCGTAAGTTATTGATAAACCTGCTGTATCGGGCTACAGCGCAGTCCAGCGAAATGTCGGGTTGGAGTCATCGTGAAATAAAAAAACCGCCGGCACGCGCCGGCGGTTCTGGCATGCGATGCGTACGCAGTGTCAGATGCTGACCTGCGGGCCGCGCGCGGCCGGCACGGCGGGTGCAGCCGGGCGTTTCGCGGGCGGCTGCGCCGGCACGAGCACGACGACGGGCTCGGGCATCGCCCACATCGGCATCGCGAAGGCGACCGGCTGCGGCATCGCGAACGCATTCGCGAGCGCGACATGCTGAAGCGCCATCATCTGCTGCTGCATCGCGATCATCTGCGCCTGGGCGGCACGCATCTGCAGCTCGGCGGCCTGGATTTGCCGCAGCGCGGCGGCCGGCGGCATGCCGCCGGTCGAGGTCTGCATCTCGAAGCTCGCACTGCCGTTCGGGCTATGCCAGCTCCAGGTGCTGACCTTCATCGGACCGGCGGCCGTTTGCACGACGCGCGTCTCGGCCTTCACGGGCACGGCCTGCCCGTTCACATTGACGAACATCGGTTGCGCGGCGGGGGCCGTTGCTGCCTGACCGGCCAGAGCGAGGACCGGCATCAGTGCCAGCGCGCCCGCCGCCATGTACGAACGGAATCGCATAGTTGTTTCTCCATCGAGCGAAACTGATCGAATGACATTCCACTTCATCGTGCGGCTCGCGCAGCGAGCCACCGTGACTATGCGTCGGCAAGCTTAAGTCAGAATTAAAAATCGGGACAGGCGCCGAGCCGCGGCGGCATGGCGGGGCGCAAGGGCTGCGGGCGGGGCGATGCACGCACGGCCGGCCGCCGCAATCCGGGTTCAACCGCACCGGTGCCAGGGAGAATCGCATCGTGCCGCGCAACAACAGGCACAATACGCACCCACGCGCCGCGCACACGTGTTCGCATTTCGAACGACGTGGCGATGCGTCGCCGCCGTTCGAATCGTTCCCGTCCTCATGAATCCCACACTCGCTTCCGCGCGCGAGTCGAACTCGCCGCGCTTCCTGCTGTTCCTGATCTGCCTGTTCGCTTCCGCCGGCCAGCTCGCGATCGACATCTACGTGCCCGCGCTGCCCGACATGGCACGCTCGTTCGCGACGACGCCGCAGGCGATCCAGTCGAGCGTGTCGGGCTACATGGCCGCGTATGCGCTGGGTCAGCTGATCTTCGGCCCGATCGCCGACGCGTACGGCCGCAAGCGCGTGCTCGCGTTCGGTCTCGTCATCTATACGATCGGCTGCCTGCTGTCGCTCGGCGCGCCGAACCTCGAGACCTTCGTGCTCGCGCGCTGTCTGCAGGGCTTCGGGATCGCGACGACGAACCTGCTCGCGAAGGCGATCATCACCGATTCGTTCTCGGGGCAGGCGCTGATGCACGCGTTCACCTACATGTCGATCGCGTGGGGGCTCGCGCCGATCGTCGCGCCGGTGATCGGCGCGCATCTGCAGACCTGGTTCGGCTGGCGCGCGTGCCTCGTGTTCCTGCTCGTGTATTCGCTCGTGATGTGGGCGCTGCTGTGGCGCTACCGGGAGACCTTGCCGAAGCCCGTTCATCTCGAGCCGCGCACGCTGATCGCGAATGCGGGCAAGGTGCTGGCGAGCCCGGTATTCCAGAGCTGCTTCCTCGCGCAAGGCCTGTGCTACAGCATCCTGCTCGTGTTCAACATCGTCGGACCGTTCATGGTGCAGAACACGCTGCACCAGCCGCCGACGTTCTTCGGCTATCTCGCGCTCGGCATCGGGCTGATGTATTTCCTCGGCGGCCTGTCGAACCGGATTCACGGACGCGGCCTGCCGAGCGCCGAGCAGCGGTTGCGCATCGGCGCACGCGCGATGGCGTGCGCGGCCGTCGCGATGCTCGTGCTCGCGCTGACCGTCGGCCTGCGCGTCTGGACGCTCGCGACGCCGGTGCTCGTGATGGGCTTCTGCGCAGGCGCGATGTATCCGACGCTGATGGCCAAGGGCAATTCGCTGTTCCCGCATATCGCGGGGCTCACCAGCGCGATTCTCGGCTGCGCGCTGCTGCTCGTGTCGTCCGCGATGATGGGGCTCGCCGGCTTCGTCTCGGTGCAGGTGCTGACGCCGCTCGCGCTGTTCTTCGTCGCGCTGTCGTTCGTCGTCGTCTGGATGGTGACGAAGCTGCTGCGCTATCTGACGCAGCAGCAGGCCGCGACCGTCGCATGCGGGAGCGGCGAGACCGCGTAAGCGCGCGCGGCGTTCACAGGGGATGCGCCGCGCCGGACTGCGTCAGCAGCGCAACGGCCGCCGCAGCCGGCATCCCGTTCGAGTCGATCGCGCCGGCCTTTGCGAGCGCGTCGAGATCGCCGTCGACGCCCGGTTGACCGACCGTGAACGGCGTCGTCAGGAACGTCGGTGTCGAGAGCGTGACGGTGTATTGCTGCTGCAGATTCGCGACCACTGCCGATTGCGCGGCCTGCACCGCGTCCGCGCTGCCCATTGCCTGCCGATAGCGTGCGGTGCCCTGGAAATTGCCGATCAGGCTGGCCGTATTCGTGCCGAGCTGCGCGGCCAGGTAGACGAGCAGCAATTCCGTTTCGGGCGTCGTGTTGAAGGTGCCGCCCGCATAGGCGAGGGAATGCAGCGTCGTGCCGCCCGACGTCACGGCGATCACGCAGGGCAGCGTCGCGTCGACGGTGACGCGGTAGTGGCCGCCGCCGTCGGTCAGCGTCGTCGCCGAGCCTTGCGCGCAACTGACGGTGACCGGTGCGCTGGCGAGCGCATGGCCGGTCGCGGCCGTGCCCGACACCGCGACGGGCTGCGTGCCGTCGTTGAAGCAGACGTCGAGGCCGAAGCACGCGTCGCCGTTGCAGGCCGCGAGCGTCGTCAGCGCGGCAGCGCAGCCGGTGCTCAGCGCGGAGCGGATGAAGCGCAGGGCGAGAGGGTTCATGGTCGCGGACGCTCGGGGAAAGGGGCAGCCGGAGTGGGGCGCGCGTGGCGCCGCTCCTATTCTATGTCCGGGATGTGCGCGACGCTTGTCTGTCTTGGCGGCGACGCGCGATGTGGCGTCAGGTAACCGAAGCAAGCGGCACTGCCGCCCACGCCGGCACCCGGCTTCGGCGCGCGGCGCGCGAACGAAGGATGACCAAAAAACTCGGCGGCGGCGCGCAATGCAGCGTCGGGCAACGGCAGCAAGCCGCAATGTCGCCCAGGCGGGCCACCCGGCTTCCGCGCACGGCCCGCGAACCGACGCGCGCCGGCCGTTACGGCTTGGGCGCGTCGGGTTTGGCGAACGCGCCGCGCACCTCGAAGCCGATCGCATCGGCGACGTTGCCGCGCGCATCGACGAGTTCGAGCCGGTGCCGCCCCGGCCACGGCATCCATGCGATGCGATCGCCGTGCCCGATGATCTTGTCGTCGAGCCGCCACGCGAACCGCGCCGCGCGGCCGGCCGTGCGCTCGAGCCAGATCCGCTGGTGCTTCGGCGGAATGTCGGGATCGATCGCGAAGATCGTGCCGTCGGTCGGCGCGCCGATCGTCAACGGCGCGCGCGTGCCGTTCTTGTCGGGCGTGACCGGCGCCGCGAGGCGGATCGTGTCGAGCGCGGTGCCCGCGACGAACCATTCGTTGCGCGGCGGCTCGACGTCGCGCTCGAACGCGATGCGGCGCGCTTCGACATCGGACGGTGCGCGCGGCGCGCGGCTCGGCACGTCGCGGTGCAGATAGCCGACGATCGCCGACCAGACCGGCGAGGCGCCCGTCACGCCCGATACGTCCCACATCGGCGAGCCGTCCGCATTGCCGACCCACACGCCGACCGTATAGCGCGACGTGTAGCCGATCGTCCAGTTGTCGCGCATGTCCTTGCTCGTGCCGGTTTTCACCGCCGAGAAAAAGCGCGTCGCAAGCGGGTTGTCGAAGCCGAACGTGCGCACGCGTGCGTTGTTGTCGGCGAGGATGTCGGTGACGATGAAGCTGGCGGCTTCGCTGAATACGCGCGTGCCGTCCGCTGCGCGCGCGGGCGACGCGGCGCCGGACGCCGGCGCCGGCAGGTCGACGACCTTGCGCGCGACGCCGCCGTTCGCGAGCGCGCGGTAGGCGTTCGTCAGCGACAGCAGCGTGACGTCCGCGCTGCCGAGCGCGAGGCTAAAGCCGTAGTAGTCGCCTTCCTGCGCGAGCGGCAGGCCGAGCGCGGTCAGCGTGCGCGCGAAGCGGTGCGGCGTGACGAGCACGAGCGTGCGCACGGCCGGCACGTTCAGCGAGCCGCCGAGCGCGCTGCGTACGCTGACCCAGCCCTTGAAGTCCTTGTCGTAGTTTTGCGGGATGTACAGTCCGCCGCCGGCCGCGAGGTTGATCGGTGCGTCGTCGAGCAGCGACGCCGCGGTCAGCCGCTTCTCGTCGATCGCCTGCGCGTACAGGAACGGCTTCAGCGTCGACCCGGCCTGACGCGGCGCGAGCACGGCGTCGACGTCGCGTGCGCTCGACAGCGCGCCGGACGAGCCGACCCACGCACGGATTTCGCCCGTCGCGTTGTCGAGCACGACGACCGCGCCGTCCTGCACGTTGCGCCGGTGCGCGGGCGCGTTCAGCTCGGTGAGCGCACGCGTCAGCGTATCGCGCGCGAAGCGCTGGAGCGACGCATCGAGCGTCGAGCGCACGCGCGCGCCCGCGGCCGGCCGTACTTCGGCGGCGATGCGCCGCGCGAAATGCGGCGCGAGCGCCGCGCCGTCGTCGCGGATGGCGGCGGCGGGGG
>NZ_KV786797.1:0-1347 GCF_001806955.1 Burkholderia sp. HMSC10F09 | reverse complement strand
GCGGCGGCGGGGCGCGCCGTGACGAGCTGCACGTAGCCGTCGAGCGACGTGCAAGCGTCGGCGGCGCGCATGTCGCGCAGGATCCGGCACGCGCGTTCGGCGACCTTCGCCGGCGTCGCATTCGGCGCACGCACGAGCGCGGCGGCGATCGCGGCCTCGCGCGTATCGAGGCCGGACGGCGCCTTCGCGAACAGCACCTGCGACAGCGCGGCGAGCCCCACCGTCTCGCCGCGAAACGGCACGAGGTTCAGATAAGCCTCGAGAATCTGGTCCTTACGCCAGCTGCGCTCGAGGCGCAGCGCGTCCATCGCCTGCACGGCCTTCTGCGGCAGCGAGCGCTGCCCCGAACGACGCGGCGAATCGCCCAGCAGGCCCGCGAGCTGCATCGTCACCGTCGAGGCGCCGCGTGTGCGCTCGTTCCACAGATTGCCCCACGCGGCACCCGCGATTCCGCGCCAGTCGACGCCGCTGTGCGCGTAGAAGCGCTTGTCCTCGGACACGACGATCGCTTCGCGGAACGCGGGCGAGACGTCGGCGAGCGACACCCAGTCGCCGCGCCGCTCGGTGAGGTCGACGCGCGTGCGCTGCAGCGGCGTGCCGTCGCGGGCAAGCAGCACCCAGTCGGTGCTGCGCCACGCTCCGCGTACGTCGTCGTAGCTCGGCAGCGCGTGCGCGATGGCCGGCGCCGCGAACGCGAGCGCGGTCGCAAGCAGCAGGCGGCCTGCGGTGCGCGCGAACCGCGGCGACTTCGGCGCGCGCGTCGCGCTCATGGGCGGCTCGCGGCGGCCGGCTTCACGGTGACCGGCGGATTCGGCCACAGCCCGTACACCGACGGCGCGTACAGCGCCTCGACGCGCGTCGGCGGCAGCCCGAACGTGCCGACGTTGTTCAGCCGCACCGTGTACTCGACCGAGAATTTGCCCTTCGGCAGATAGTCGTAGTACGCGCGGTAGCCGTCGAAGTCGCGTTCGACGAACGCGGGCCAGGCGCCGTCGGGCCGCTTCTCGTCCTGCGTCGCGACTTCGGAATCGCGGCCGAGGCCCGAGCCGAGGATCGTCGCGCCGGACGGAATCGGATCGTTGACGACGACCCACGTCATGTCGCTCTGCGCGTCGATGTCGAGATGCACGCGCACGACGTCGCCGCGCGTCAGCACGCCGCTGACGGCCGGCTGCACGGGCGTGACCGTCTTCGTGATCCGGTAGCCGGCCGCGAACGGCGCGCGCAGCGGCACGGCCGCGAGGCTTTCGACGGTCGCCCACGGGCGGCCCGTGCCGTCCTGCGTGACGGACAGCGTGGCCGGCGCCTGCGAGGTGCGCGGCCACGGCATCAGCACGCTGCGCGCAG
>NZ_KV786796.1:0-2622 GCF_001806955.1 Burkholderia sp. HMSC10F09 | reverse complement strand
CCCGGCAGTCCGAACAGCACGCCGGCGAAGCCGCCGTGCAGATGCGGCAGCAGCCAGCTCGCGCCGTGCTCGGCGCGCACCGGCGCGTCGGCCGCGGCCGCGCCCGGACGCATCGCGCACGCGAACGTCTCGCCCGCGCGATCGGGCGTGTTCAGCGGCGAACCGTCGAGGACCGCGGGCGTCGACAGCCGCCCGCTGTTCACGATCTTGCGCGCGAACTCGCAGTCGCGCGCGAGCTTCAGCGTCGCGTCACGGAATACGCGCGACACCGCGCTTTTCGGCGTGATGAAGTCGGTCGAGCGCGTCGAGTGGCGGATGTTTTCGTCGGCCGCGTATTCGCGCTCGCTCGCATACGTGTCGAGCAGCCGGTCGGGCGCGCGGCCGTCCAGCACGAGCTTCAGCTTCCACGCGAGGTTGTCCGCGTCCTGCACGCCGCTGTTCGCGCCGCGCGCGCCGAACGGCGACACGCCGTGCGCCGAATCGCCCGCGAACAGCACGCGGCCGTGACGGAACGTGTCCATCCGCTGGCAGCGGAACGTATAGATGCTGACCCATTCGAGCTCGAACTCGACATCCGGCCCGAGCAGCGCGCGCACGCGCGGAATCACGCGCTCCGGCTGCTTCTCGGCGACCGGATCGGCGTCCCAGCCGAGCTGGAAGTCGATCCGCCAGACGTTGTCCGGCTGACGGTGCAGCAGCACCGACTGGTTGCGATGAAACGGCGGATCGAACCAGAACCAGCGTTCGGTCGGGAAGTCGGCCTTCATCTTCACGTCCGCGATCAGGAAGCGATCCTTGAACGTGCGGCCGCGGCTTTCGAGGCCCATCATCGTGCGCATCGGGCTGCGCGAGCCGTCGGCCGCTATCACGTACTGCGCGCGCAGCGTGTCGACGCCTTCGGGCGTCTCGACCGTCAGCACCGCATGCTCGGCCGCCTGCTCGATGCCGGTCACCTTGTGCTTCCAGCGGATCTCGAGGTTCGGCAGCTCGAACGCGCGCTCGGCCAGATACCCTTCGACGTAGTACTGCTGCAGATTGATGAACGCCGGGCGCGCATGCCCTTGTTCCGGCAGCAGGTCGAACGCGTACAGCTGCTCGTCCTGCAGGAACACCTTGCCGACGTGCCAGCTCACGCCCTTGTCGACGAAGCGTTCGCCGCAGCCGAGCCGGTCGAAGATCTCGAGCGTGCGCTTCGCGAAGCAGATCGCACGCGAGCCGGTGGACAGCGTGTCGTCGTCGTCGAGCAGCACGACGGGCACGCCCTGCTGCGCGAGATCGATTGCCGCGGCGAGGCCGACCGGCCCCGCGCCGACGACGATCACGGGCCGGACGGCCGCATCGTCGGCGATCGCGCGCTCCGCGCGCGTGCGATACGCAAACTTCAGGCTCTGGTAATCGACGTTCATGACCCGCGCGCCCCCACTGCCGCGACGCGCGCACCTGGGCACGCCGTCGTTGCGCCCGTCGCGTACCGGCCTGCCGGCCCGCCCGCGTCCTCCGTCCATTTGCTGTCAACCGCCACGTCTCGCTCCTTGCTTCCTGTTGATCTCGGGCCGGCACCGCCGCGGCGCCCGTAGCCGCCTGCCGTGATCCGCCGCACGTCTTTGGATTTACGAATAGTAAAACCAATTACGAATAGTGAAATCAACGTAAACCCTAGGCATCGGTTCGGGGACGGGATAACGATATGAACGAAACGCCGAGCCGAGCGGCGCGGGCGCTGCTACTATCCAGACATGAGGCGGCCCGTTGGCCGCCGTTTTTCCTTGTCGACGCCGATGATTCCGCCCACCATCCCCGAGCTGGTCGCCCGTGCCGGACAACTGCCCTATCTGCGGGAGCACATCGCGCTCGCCGACGACGGCACCGCATGCGCGCGCCTGCCGGAGCGCACGCTCGGAAGCACGTACGAGCCGATCTACGACGTGACGATGCCGGGCGCGCCGCAGTCGACGTCGTTCGCCGATGCGATCGAGCGCTACGGCGACGAGCTCGGGTTCCAGGCTGTCACGCAGGTGACGGGCGCGCCGCACGATCCGGTCGACTCGGCCGTCGACGACCAGACGCTCGTCGCGCTCGACCGCCTGTCGCGCGCGCTGCACGCGATCAACTTCTTCGGCGCGCAGCGCCACGGGCTGCTGTTCCTGCGCGTGCACGAGCGGCTGCTCAAGAGCGTGAAGTACGATCACGGCAAGCATTTCTCGTCGGTGCTGCAGCGCTTCGGGCTGCCGCCGGAGCGGATCGTGATCGAGCTGCCGGCCGTCGCGGTCGCGCACAAGACCTTCCTCGGCTATCTGACGCGCAGCTACCAGCATCACGGCTTCAAGGTCGCGGACAAGCTGCCCGATCCGGGGCGCATCCTCGCGGTCGAATCGGAGATGGCGCGTCCCGACTACATCAAGATGGACGCCGGCATCGCGCTGCGCGACGGAATGGTGAAGGCGCTCGTCGCATATGCGCAGCGCGTGCGGATTCCGCTGATCTTCGATGGCGTCGTCGACGAGACGCAGTGCGAACTGCTGCGCCAGCACGACGTGCGCTTCATGCAGGGGCCGGTGTTCGCAAAGGTGATGACGGTCTAGCGTCCGTTGCGGCGCGGGCGCGGGCGCGGGCGCGGGCGCG
>NZ_KV786795.1:0-1313 GCF_001806955.1 Burkholderia sp. HMSC10F09 | reverse complement strand
GCTGCCGCGGTATCGGCCGCCGCCATCATCGCGGGGCCCGGGCCGGCATCGCGCTGCATGCGACCGGACGCGCCGTCGACGGCCGCCATCGCAATCGGCATGCCCGCCGGGCGGCCGCCGAGCCGGTCGACGAGGCGCGTTTCGAGGCCGCCCGTCGCGATCGTCGACAACTGCGCGAGCGCACCGGTGTCGAGACCGAGCGCGATCGCGCCGACGCCGGCCAGGAGCGCCGCGCCGATGCCGCGACGGATCCATTCGCCGGCGCCGAGCGAGCGCTTCATCGCGGCGAACACCTTGCCGCCGATCACGAGCGCGACGCCGAGCGACGTCGCCGCGCCTGCCGCGTACGCGATCAGCAGCAGCGTGGTGCCGACGTTCGCGCCGTGCAGTGCCGCGCCCGTCAGCACGAGGCCGAGGATCGGGCCGGCGCAGGGCGCCCACAGCAGGCCGGTCGCGACGCCGAGCAGCAGCGACGACACGGGTCCGGCCGGGCGGCCGTCGCGCTGCGCGAGCCCGGTGAGCCGGTTGCCGGCCGCGACGAGCGGGCGCGTCAGATGTTCCGCGACGCGCGGCATCAGCAGGCTCAGGCCGAAGATCGCGAGCAGCACGATCGCGGCACAGCGGCCGGCCTGATTGGCCTGCGCGACCCAGCCGCCGCCGACGGCGGCGAGCGTCGCGACGACGGCGAACGTGAGCGCCATCCCGACGAGCAGCGGCAGGCCGGTGCGCACGAATGGCTGGTCGGCGCGCGCGAACACGAACGGCAGCACCGGCAGGATGCACGGGCTCAGGATCGTGAGTACGCCGCCGAGATAGGCGAGGACGATGAGCAGCATGGGAGCGTCTCCGAAGAGTCAGCGGATCGGGGCCGGATCAGGCGGCCGCCGGGTGGAAGACGAGCGCGAGACCGTTCATGCAGTAGCGCAGGCCGGTCGGCGGCGGGCCGTCGTCGAATACGTGGCCGAGATGGCCGCCGCAGCGGCGGCAATGCACTTCGGTGCGCACCATCCCGAACGACGTGTCGGCACCGGTGCCGACCGCGTGATCGAGCGGCTGCCAGAAGCTCGGCCAGCCGGTGTGGCTGTCGAATTTGGCGCTCGACGAGAACAGCGCGAGATCGCAGCCGGCGCACGCGAACGTGCCGCGCCGATGTTCGTCGTTCAGCGGGCTGCTGTAGGGCGGCTCGGTGCCCGCGTCGCGCAGCACCGTGTACTGCGCGGGCGTGAGCCGGCGGTGCCATTCGGCGTCGCTCAGCGCGACTTCGAAGCGACCGGCCGGCGGCGCGGCGAACGCGCGGCCGACGAGCGCGCGGC
>NZ_KV786794.1:0-8028 GCF_001806955.1 Burkholderia sp. HMSC10F09 | reverse complement strand
GGGCCGCCCGCAGCCGGTACGCCTGCGCACACGCGCCGCACGCCGCCGCGCGCAAGCGCTCTTCAAACGCCCGTTTCACCGCCCCGCCCCATCGGCCGGCGGCCGCGCGCCGGCCGATTTTTAACGCAGTCGTACACCGACGCGTCACTTTTGCGACAATGTCGGACTTTGATCCGCGCCGCCGCAGCCGCGCGCCGCCGCCGAACGCCCCATAACCGCCTGCTTCCGATGTCGCTTCCCCATATCGATCTGCTGTACTCCCTGTCCGGCCTGTTCGTCGGCATCCTCGTCGGCCTGACGGGCGTCGGCGGCGGCTCGCTGATGACGCCGATCCTCGTGCTGCTGTTCGGCGTGCATCCCGCGACGGCGGTCGGCACCGATCTGCTGTATGCAGCGGCGACGAAGGCCACCGGCACGCTGGTCCACGGGCTGAAAGGCTCGATCGACTGGCGCATCACCGGCCGGCTCGCGGCCGGCAGCGTGCCGGCGGCCGCGGTCACGCTGTGGGTGCTGCATTCGCACGGGGTAAACGCGCCGGGCACCGCACGGCTGATCCAGCTCGTGCTCGGCATCGCGCTGCTGCTCACGTCGGTCGCGCTGATCTTCCGCCCGCAGCTCGCCGCGTTCGCCGCGCGCAATCCGCTCGCGCCGAGCCCCGCGCGCACGCTGTGGTCGACCGTGCTGACGGGCGCGGTGCTCGGCGTGCTCGTGTCGATGACCTCGGTCGGCGCGGGCGCGATCGGCGTGACCGTGCTCCTGCTGCTCTATCCGGCGCTCGCGACGACACGCATCGTCGGCTCCGACATCGCGCACGCGGTGCCGCTCACGCTCGTCGCCGGCATGGGGCACTGGCTGCTCGGCTCGGTCGACTGGTCGATGCTGCTCTCGCTGCTGCTCGGCTCGCTGCCGGGCATCGTGATCGGCAGCCTGCTGTCGGCGCGCGCGCCGGAGCGGCTGCTCCGCAATCTGCTCGCGGCGACGCTGGTCGCGGTCGGCGTGCGGCTCGTGCTCGCCTGAAACCTGCGCCATGCGGCGCGGTGCGCCGCGGCCGTCCTGGTTGCGGGCCATGTTCGCGGCCGCGGCCGTGGTCGTAATCGCGGTTGCGGTCACGGCTGCAGTCGAGCGTGTCGCGCCCCGACGGCCGCATCGCGCTTACCGCTTCTCCGGCCGCTCGGCGGCCGAAGCCGCCCCGCCCGATTCCCCCTTCAAAACGAAAAAGCCGGACAACCATCGTCCGGCTTCGCAGCAAGCGCGCGTGCGCTCAGAGCGGTACGTCGATCGTGCCGGCCGCCGCCGAAATCGCGTTCGCGCCCGGCGCACTGGCGATCGGCGGCAGGTTCGCCGTCGTCAGCGCGGGCGCCGCACCGGGCGTGCCGCCGCGCGGCACGGTGCGGATCACCTGCGACGGCGGCAGCGGCGTACCCTTCTTCAGGTGCTGCCACATCAGGTTCAGCGCCTGCAGATCGTAGTAGTGGACCGGCACGAAGCGCGTGTCGTAGCCGGGCACCGGCAGGAACGCATCGAAGTGCTGACCGTTCGTCACCTCGTAGAACACGAGCCCGCTACGGCTGCCCTCGGTGAGGCTGTTCTGCGCGACGTACGCGCGCGACGCGTGATTGACCGGCACGAGCGCGTCGCTGCGCCCCTGCACGATGATCGCGGGCTTGCCGTGCAGGTTCGCGTTCACGCGGACCGCCTCGACGTTCGCCGGCATCCCGAGCATCGCGTTCGTCCACAGCTGGCGCAGGCACAGCGCGCCGGCAAAGCTCGCGTCGGGCGTCGCGAGCCGATGGTCGACGCCGGCGCCCGTATTGAACACGAGATCGATGCCGGCCGTCGGCGGTATGCCGTTGCCGGTGCCGAACACGGCCGGCATCGGCGACGCCGCGGGCGGTGCGACCGTGCCGGTCCCCGCTTGCGTCGTCGCGAAGCTGAAATTGCAGAGGTTGTCGGTCACGCGCGAGCGCGTATACGCGTTCGCATACGTGACGGCGATCGCCGGGATCGCCTGCGAATCCCACATCGACGCGTGCAGCAGATCGGAATCGGCGAGATAACCGGCCGCATGCAGTTGCGCAAGCGCGTCGGCGGCCTGGCTCTGCGTGTCGGCACCCGACACGAGGCCCGCGGCGGCGAGCGTCGCGCAGCGCTGCGTGCGGATCGACTGCGTGGTCGCGAGCGGCAGCGCGCTGATGTACGGCTCGCCGGCCAGCGACGCCGAGGCGGCCGCGCACGGCTGCAACAGATTCGCGAGCGTCGCATAGTCGGCGAGCGGCCGGCCGAACGACGGCACCGGCTGGCCGCCGGTTCGCACGACCGCATTCGGCGCCAGCCGCACGTTGATCTGCGGCTCGCCGACTACGACCGCGGTAATCCAGCCGCGATCGTCCTGCTCGGCGGCCGCGAGCGACGCGCCGCCGCCGTTGCTGACCGACGCGGCGATCGTCGTGATGTCGCCCGCGCGATAGCGCACGCCGCGATGCGAGCCGTCGACGAGCGGCGCGAACTGCTCGTTCAGCGCCCAGTACGCGAACTCGACCGCCTGCAGCGTCGAGCGCCCCCAGTCCTGCTCGGGATTCTGCTGCGAATGCGCGTGCTTGAACGCATAGCGGTTCGGAAAGCGGCTGTTGAACGCGGCGAGATCGCCGCTCGTCAGGTTCGCGGTGAACAGGCTCGCGTTGCCGGCGAGCACCGCGTTCGCGAGCGTGCCGTCGATCAGCGTGACGGTGTCGCTGCCGAGCTCGTGCGCGCCGTTGCCGCCGCCCTTGTCGTTGTACGCGACCGCGCAGCCGCGCTTGAGCCCCCACTCGCCGGCGGCCGAGATCGCGCCGTAGACGCCGCGCGAGCCCGACGACGTCGCCGTCACGATGCACGGCTGTGCGGGATCGAAGCTCGCCGGCACCTGCACGAGGAGCGTCACGTTCTTGCGGCCGCTGCCGTCGTCGGAATAGGCGAGATACTCGGTGCCGGCGATCTTGCCCTCGCCGAGCGTGGCGTTGCCGTCGACATCGACGTTCGGCCCCCAGAAGCGGCCGTAGCCGCCGTTCGCGCTCATGTCGACGAGCGCGCGGTAGTTCGACCAGATCGCAAGACGGCGCAGCTCGGCGCTCGTCGGCCGCGACGGATTCGCGAAGCTCGGCGCGGTCGCGCTCGCGAGGCCCGTCTTGCCGAGCCCGGCCGTCAGCAGATCGTCGCTCGTGCCGTCGTACGCGGTCGTGCGCACGTTGCCCGACACGAAGCCGGGCAATCGGTTGCGCTCGCCCGTCTCGTCGCCGTTGCAGGCGCCGAGCAGCGCCGCGGTGCTGGCCAGTGCCGTGCCGACAAGCATCCACCTGCCCCATCCGTGCATCGTCATTGCCGCCCCCTCTCGATATGCTTATCGGGCCGCCGCCGTGTCGTGCAGCGCGTGCGGCCGCTGAAACGCAAACGGGCCCCGGCATGCCGGGGCCCGCACGACCCGCGCGTGCGCGGGCCCGGACGACGCTTGCGCGTCGTCGCCCGGCATCATTGCTGCTGGACCGTCAGCTTGTTCGTGACCGACGTGACGCCCTTCACGCCCTTCGCCGCTTCTCCCGCCTTGTCGATCTGAGCCTGGTCGGGCACCGTGCCCTCCAGCGTGATCGCGCCGCCCTTCGAGCGCACGACGAGGTTCGACACGTCGATCCCGCCTGCCTTCGTGATCGCCTTGCGCACCGCGTAGCCGAGCTTGCGGTTCGCGTGCTTCGCCGTCTTCGCGGCCGACTTCGACTGCGTCGCGGCGGCCGGCGCTTCGGCCGCGGCCGGCTCGCTCGACTGCGCATACGCGCTGCCCGACAGACAGGCCGCCACGGCGGCAATACCCAACGCTCTCAACACGATCGACTTCATGCTATCTCCTTGTAACTTCGGAACGGCCGCGCACAGTACGGCCGGATACCCCCAAAGGCAGCCGGCCCGCGCGCGAACGGGCGGGTCGGCCGATGATTTCCACGGCGATGCGAGAGAGGCGAGACGGGCCGGCAGCCGGCGCACGCGAAGCGGCCGGCCGGACCGGGCAGCCGCCGGGCCGGACGCGCCCGGTCTCGTCGGGTGCCGGGTCGCGCGAGTCGGGCGCGGCTGCGTCGCACAATGTAATCCAGCGCCCGCGGAAGCGCAAAGCTTTTGACGCGGCATCGCGCCGCCGCGCGCCGACGGCCGCCACGCGGCACTCGCGCGGGCGCGCCCAAACCGGTTACCATCGCCGCCAGAGCGCGCAGCGTCGCCCGTCGCGGCACTGCGCAGCGCCCGCGTCATCGATCGATCTCATGAAGCCAACCCGCCCGCAGCGGCCGCCGCCGCGCATCCTCGCCCGTTTCGTCGCGGTGTCGTGGCGCGACCTCGCGCTGTCGATCGGCCCGACCGTGCTGCTCGCGGCCGCCGCCGTGTGGCTCGCGATCCGGATGATCCAGCCCGCGCCGCCCTCGACGCTCGTGATCTCGGCCGGCCCGCCCGGCAGCACGTACTGGAACGCCGCCCAGAAATACAAGGCGATCCTCGCGAAGAACGGCGTCACGCTCGACGTCGAATCGTCGGAAGGATCCGCGCAGAACCTCGCACGGCTGCAGAACCCGAACGCCACGGTCGACGTCGGATTCGTGCAGAGCGGAATCGGCCCGAAGGAACGCGACGATCACCTCGCCTCGCTCGGCAGCATCGGCTACGTGCCGCTCGCGATCATGTACCGCGGGCCGGTGGTCGCGCGCCTGTCCGATTTCAACGGCAAGCGGCTCGCGATCGGTGCCGAAGGCAGCGGCGCGCGCGAGCTGAGCCTCGCGCTGCTGAAGATGAACGGGATCGAGCCGGGCGGCACGACGCGGCTGCTGCCGACGAGCGGCGAAGACGCGGCGGCCGCGCTGCTCGACGGCAAGATCGACGCGGCGTTCCTGTCCGGCGACTCGACGCAGATCCCCGTGATGGCGAAGCTGTTCCGCACGCCGGGCGTGCACATGTATTCGTTTACGCAGGCGGAAGCCTACGCGCGGCGCTTTCCGTACCTGACCGCGATCACGCTGCCGATGGGCGTCTACGATCTCGGCCGCAACCTGCCGCCCGAGGATCTGCATACGGTTGCGCCGACGATCGAACTCGTCGCGCGCGACACGCTGCACCCGGCGCTGTCGGACCTGCTGATCGAGGCCGCTCGCGAAGTGCACGGCCACGCGACGATCCTGCAGCACGCGGGCGAATTCCCGTCGCCGGTCACGCGCGGCTTCCCGCTGTCCGACGACGCGGCGCGCTACTACAAGTCCGGCAAGACGTTCCTGTATCGACGGCTGCCGTTCTGGGTCGCGAGCCTCGTCGATCGGCTGCTGGTCGTCGTCGTGCCGCTGATCGTCGTGCTGATTCCGGGCCTGCGGCTCGTGCCGTCGCTGTACGGCTGGCGCGTGCGCTCGCGGATCTACCGCTGGTACGGCGCGCTGATCGCGATCGAACGCCGCGCGCTCGGCGAGCATACGGCCGAGGAGCGCGTCGCGCTGCTCGACGAGCTCGACGACATCGAGGAAGCCGTGAACCGCATGAAGATGCCGCTCGCGTACGCCGGGCAGTTCTACGTGCTGCGCGAGCACATCGGCTTCGTGCGTGAACGGCTCGCCGCGCACGATGCCGATGCGCCCGCCGGCGCCGCGCCTCGCGCGGCCGATGCCGCGCCGCGAGTGGCCGACGTCCCTCGGGCGACTCCCGGTTCCGCATGAACGGACGATCCGCGATCATTGCTGCATGCGCGTACGGCCCGTAACATGGAGGCCCGCCGCACGCCCCACCCTCTGGAGATCGTCATGACAACCGGCCTCGACACCGCCCAACCCGCGTGGTTCTTCGACTTCGTGTCGCCGTTCTCCTATCTGCTGCTCGAACAGCACGACAAATGGCCGGCGATGCCGTTCGAACCCGTCGCGGTGTCGCTGAACGAGTTGCAGCGGCACTGGGGGCAGCGCCCGAGCGCCGACGTGCCGGCCAAGCGCATCTTCACGTACCGGCATGCGCTGTTTCGCGCGGAGCAGCTCGGCATCCGCTTCAAGATGCCGCCCGTGCATCCGTTCGATTCCGACAAGGCGCTGCGCCTCGCGATCGCGACGCGCGCCGACATCGCGACCGTGCTCGAAATGTTCCGCTTCATCTGGCGCGAGGGCAACGACCCGTCGACGCCGGCCGGCTTCGCGGCGCTCTGCGAGCGCGTCGGCGTGAGCCATGGCGACGCGCTGATCGAATTCGAAGAGACGAGCGCGCAGCTGCGCCGCAATACCGACGATGCGATCGCGCTCGGCGTGTTCGGCGTGCCGACCTTCTGGATGAACCGCCAGCTGTTCTGGGGCGAGGATGCGCTGCCGATGGTGCTGTACTGCGCGCGCACGCCGAACTGGCTCGAATCGCAGGAAGTGAAGCGGATCAGCACGCTGCCGAAGGGCCGCGCGTGATGGCGGGTATCACGCACGCGCGCGCACGGCTGCGGTAAGGTTACGCTTCGCCCGAATTGCCCCGCATCGATGGAAGACGACGACCGTACCGCCTCGCTCGATATCTGGCTCGTGCGCGTGCTGCGCACGCTGCTGCTCGAGCGCAGCGTCACGCAGACCGCGCTGCGGCTCAACCAGACGCAGCCCGCGATCAGCACCGCGCTGCGCAAGCTGCGCGAAACGCTGAACGACCCGATCCTCGTGCGCGGCAAGTCGGGCATGGTGCCGACCGAATACGGCGCGTCGCTGCTCGGCGCCGCGACGCGCGCGCTGCGCGAGGTCGACTTCATCTCGACGCCGCACGGCGATTTCGATCCGTCGTCCGCGCGGCGTACGTTCCGCATCGCCGCGCCCGACTATCTGAACGATTTCTTCATGCCGACGCTGATCGAGCGCTTTCGCGATGCCGCGCCGCACGCGCATCTGGAAATCGATTCGCTGAATCCCGCGCTCGACCACGCAGGCGCGCTCGAATCGGGCGCGCTCGATCTCGTGATCGGCAACTGGCCGAAGCCCGATCCGCAGTTCGCGCGGCAGGACCTGTTCTCGGACACGATCGTGTGCCTGATGCGCGATGCGCATCCGCTCGCACGCGAGCCGCTCACGCGCGAAGCGTACGCGGCCGCCGCGCACGTCGCGCCGACGCCGTATACCGGCGACAAGCGCAACGCGATCGAGATCGGCCTTGCGCGCGCGGGCCTCGCGCGGCGTGTCGTGACGACGCTGCCGTACTTCGGGATCGTCCCGCAGGTGCTGCTGCAGACCGATCTGATCTTCACGACGACGCGCCGCTTCGCCACGCACTATGCGCAGCTGCTGCCGCTCGTCGTCGTCGCGCCGCCGGTGCCGTTTCCGCGCATCAAAAGCTATCTGCTCACGCATCCGCAGCCGGATCGGCCGACCGACATCGCGTGGCTGTGCGCGCTGATGCAGAGCGTGTCCGACGAACTGACCGCCGCACGCGCACGCAAGCGCTGAGCCCGCGCGCGTGGCACGCGCGTCACGCCGCGCAGAACGTTTCCTGCAGATGCGTCCAGCGCACCGCGCCCGCGGCGTCGCGTGCGAACACGGCGGTCGAACGGCGCGCCGGCAACTCGCCGGACGCCGCGTGCTGCGCTTCGACGTACGCAACCACGGCATGCGACGCGTCGGCCGCAAGCACGCGTACATCCGACAGCGTAATGCGCAGCCCCGGCTTCGCGCCGCCGAGCGTCGCGAACAGTGCGCGCAGACCGTCGCGATCGACTGCGCGGCCGTCGGTCATGATCATCGTGAAGTCGGCGGAGAAATGCGCGAGCAGCGCGTCGAGCGCGGCCGGCGCCGTATCGACGCCGGACAGCCAGCGCTCGATGGCGACGATGCTCGCGTCGAGCACGTCGAGATAGAGGCGGGTATCGGACATGGTGCGTACACGAAAAGGCGCGGCCGGACGCCGCGCATGCCGTGCAGTGTAGGGAAAAACGCGCGGCCGTGCGTCGACGCGATGTCGTGCGGCGCCCCCGAGCGCGTCCGGTGCGCGCCGGCGCCGATCATCGTGGCGCGCGCGCGCGGCGCG
>NZ_KV786793.1:0-6589 GCF_001806955.1 Burkholderia sp. HMSC10F09 | reverse complement strand
CGCAGACGCCGACGCGGCCGCCGCCGACGCCGCGGCGCTCGGCCGTCGCGCCGCCGTGCTCGACGCCGATCTGGCCCTGGAGGGCGATGCCGCGACGCTGATCGCCGCATGCGGCGCTATGCTCGGCCGGCCCGCATGCGCGGTATTCGTCAGCGCGTGCGCCGGTGCGGACGATGCGCAGACGATCGACGGCGCGACGCTCGCCGCCGCGCTCGCACGCAACGTGACGGCGCCGCTCGCGCTGGCACGCGCGCTCGCCGACGCGACGCCCGACGCCGCGCGCGACGACGAATCGCTACGCGCGTGCGCGATCCACGTGCTGGATCAGGCACTGTTTCACCCGGCGCCCGCGCAGTTGTCGCATGCGCTGATGCAGGCCGCGCTGAGCCGCGCGACGTCGGCGCTCGCGCTCGCGCTCGCACTCGCGCCGAAGGTACGCGTCGCGGCGCTGGTGCGCGGCCGCGCGCCGCACGCGGACGACATCGCGGCGGCCGCCTGCTATCTCGCGAACGCGCCCGGCGTGACGGGCGCGACGCTGACCGTCGACGGCGGCGAGCACCTCGTGCCGCCGGCGGACGGCCCGAATGAATGAACCGCGCGGGCGTGCGGCATCGCGCCGCCGCCCGCGCCGCTTTGCGTGTGCGCACGCCAATTTGACTGGGACGACCATGTTTTCCGCTCTCCTGCACCCCCGCCTCGCGGATTGCCGCAGGCTCTACCTGCGCGACTACGAGGTGCACATCAACATCGGGGCCTTCGAACACGAGAAGCGCGGCGAGCAGCGCGTCGTCATCAACGTCGACCTGTTCGTGCCGCTCGCGCGTTCGACGCCGGTGGACGACCGGCTGCACGAAGTCGTCGACTACGACCTGATGAAGCAGAGCGTCGCGCAGTGCGTGGCGCGCGGCCACATCCATCTGCAGGAAACGCTGTGCGACGCGATCGCCGCGCACCTGCTGGCGCACGACGCCGTGCGCGCGGTACGCGTCTGTACCGAGAAACCGGACGCCTATCCGGACTGCGACGCCGTCGGCGTCGAAGTCTTTCGCATCAAGGACGAGGAGCGAGCATGAACGCCCCCCAAACGAACGACACGGCGGCCGACGTCGCCACCATCGAAGCAAGCGCCGCCGAAGTCGGCCGCCGCGCGCTGACGCGCCGCGAGCAGAAGGAAGCGTACGAGAACAACAAGCTGTTCAAGCGGATCGTGCGCCAGGTCGGCCAGGCGATCGGCGACTACAACATGATCGAGGACGGCGACAAGGTGATGGTCTGCCTGTCGGGCGGCAAGGACAGCTATGCGATGCTCGACATTCTGCTGCGCCTGCGCGAACGCGCGCCGATCGACTTCGACATCGTCGCGGTGAACCTCGACCAGAAGCAGCCGGGCTTTCCCGAGCACGTGCTGCCCGAATACCTGACGCAGATCGGCGTGCCGTTCCACATCGAGAACCAGGATACGTACAGCATCGTCAAGCGGCTCGTGCCGGAAGGCAAGACGACCTGCTCGCTGTGCTCGCGGCTGCGCCGCGGGATCCTGTACCGCGTCGCCGGCGAGCTCGGCGCGACCAAGATCGCGCTCGGCCATCACCGCGACGACATCGTGCAGACGCTGCTGCTGAACATGTTCTACGGCGGCAAGCTGAAGGGGATGCCGCCGAAGCTGCAGTCCGACGACGGCAAGAACGTCGTGATCCGGCCGCTCGCCTACGTGAAGGAAACCGACCTCGAGAAATACGCGGAGCTGCGCGAATTCCCGATCATTCCGTGCAATCTGTGCGGCAGCCAGCCGAACCTGAAGCGCGCGGAAATGAAGGCGCTGATCCGCGAATGGGACAAGCGCTTCCCCGGCCGCGTCGACAACATGTTCAACGCGCTCGCGAACGTCGTGCCGTCGCATCTGATGGATACGACGCTGTTCCCGTTCGCGTCGCTGCGCGCGACCGGCCAGGCCGACCCGCAGGGCGACATCGCGTTCGACGAGGAACCGTGCGCGAGCGGCGACGAGACGGCCGCGCCGGGCGGCGCGAAACCGATCTCGATCGTCCAGTTCGACGACCTCTAAGACAGGGCCGGAACGCTCGCCGGATCAGGGTTCCGCCGCCCCGTTCCGGCCCCGTTCGAACGTGGCGCAACGCCCGGAGCGACGGGGGCCGCATGCTAAAATGGTCGGCTTCAAACTCCTCTGACAAGCTGGCGCCATGAATATCGTGATTTTGGCGGCAGGCACCGGCAAGCGCATGCGTTCCGCGCTGCCGAAGGTGCTCCATCCCGTGGCCGGCAGGCCGCTCCTCTCCCACGTCATCGCGACCGCGCGCACGTTGCAGCCGTCCCGGCTCGTCGTCGTCGTCGGTCACGGCGCCGAGCAGGTCCGTGCCGCCGTCGCGGCGCCCGATATCCAGTTCGCGGTGCAGGCCGAGCAGCTCGGCACCGGTCATGCGGTGCGCCAGGCGCTGCCGCTGCTCGATCCCGCGCAGCCGACGCTCGTGCTCTACGGCGACGTGCCGCTCACGCGCGCATCGACGCTGCAGCGGCTCGTCGACGCCGCACGCGACGGACGCTACGGGATTCTGACCGTCACGCTCGACGATCCGACCGGTTACGGCCGCATCGTGCGCGACGCATCGGGCTTCGTCACGCGCATCGTCGAGCAGAAGGACGCGTCGCCCGACGAACTGAAGATCGCCGAGATCAACACCGGCATCATCGTCACGCCCACCGCGCAGCTCGCGATGTGGCTCGGCGCGCTGAAGAACGAGAACGCGCAGGGCGAGTACTACCTGACCGACGTCGTCGAACTCGCCATCGAGGCCGGCTTCGAGGTCGTCACCGCGCAGCCCGACGAGGAATGGGAAACGCTCGGCGTGAACAGCAAGGCGCAGCTCGCCGAGCTCGAGCGCATCCATCAGCGCAACGTCGCCGATGCGCTGCTCGCCGACGGCGTCACGCTCGCCGATCCCGCACGCATCGACGTGCGCGGCACGCTGCGCTGCGGGCGCGACGTATCGATCGACGTGAACTGCGTGTTCGAAGGCGACGTGACGCTCGCCGACAACGTGACGATCGGCGCGAACTGCGTGATCCGCAATGCGTCGGTCGGCGCCGGCACACGCATCGACGCGTTCACGCATATCGACGGCGCCGAGCTCGGCGCGCACACGGTCATCGGCCCGTACGCGCGGCTGCGCCCCGGCGCGCAACTCGCGGACGAAGCGCACGTCGGCAACTTCGTCGAGGTGAAGAACGCAGTGATCGGCCACGGCTCGAAGGCGAATCACCTCACGTATATCGGCGACGCCGACATCGGCGCGCGCGTGAACATCGGCGCGGGCACGATCACCTGCAACTACGACGGCGCGAACAAGTTCCGCACCGTGATCGAGGACGACGTGTTCGTCGGCTCCGACACGCAGCTCGTCGCACCGGTGCACGTCGGCCGCGGCGTGACGATCGCGGCCGGCACGACGGTGTGGAAGGACGTCGCCGACGGCGTGCTCGCGCTGAACGAGAAGACGCAGACCGCGAAGAGCGGCTACGTGCGCCCCGTCAAGAAGAAGAGCTGAACCTTTTGCGGGCGCCGCGCGGCGCCCGCGTCGACTTACAGGATTGACCATTCATGTGCGGCATTGTCGGCGCAGTTGCGCAGCGTAATATCGTTCCGGTGCTGATCGAAGGATTGCGGCGCCTCGAATACCGTGGCTACGATTCGTGCGGCGTCGCCGTGCTCGAAGCGGATGCGCCCAAGCGCGCGCGCAGCGTCGCGCGCGTCGCCGATCTCGACGCGCAAGTTCGCGACTCGCACCTCGAAGGCACGACCGGCATCGCGCATACGCGCTGGGCGACGCACGGCGCGCCCGTGACGCACAACGCGCATCCGATCTTCTCGTCCGGCGCGCTCGCGCTCGTGCACAACGGCATCATCGAAAACTTCGAGCCGCTGCGCGACGCACTGCGCGCGAAAGGCTACGAGTTCGTGTCGCAAACGGACACCGAAGTGATCGCGCACCTCGTGCACAGCCTCTATCGCGGCAATCTGTTCGACGCCGTGCGCGAAGCGGTGCAGCAGCTGCACGGCGCGTATGCGATCGCGGTGATCCACAAGGACCAGCCGCATACGGTCGTCGGCGCGCGTCAGGGCTCGCCGCTCGTGGTCGGCCACGGCGACGGCGAGAACTTCGTCGCGTCCGACGCGCTTGCGCTCGCCGGCAGCACCGACCGCTTCACGTTTCTCGAGGAAGGCGACGTCTGCGAGCTGTCGCTCGACGGCGTGAAGATCGTCGATCGCCACGGCGCGCTCGCGCAGCGCGAGATCCGCGTGGTCAGCGCCTACGGCGGCGCGGTCGAACTCGGCCCGTATCGCCACTTCATGCAGAAGGAAATCTTCGAGCAGCCGCGCGCGATCGGCGACACGGTACCGCAGACGGACGCGTTCGACGCGACGCTGTTCGGCGACGCCGCGCCCGCCGCGTTCGCGCAGATCGACAGCCTGTTGATCCTCGCGTGCGGCACGAGCTACTACTCGGGGCTGACCGCGAAGTACTGGCTCGAGTCGATCGCGAAGATCCCGACGCAGGTGGAGATCGCGAGCGAATACCGCTATCGCGACTCGGTGCCGAACCCGCGCCAGCTCGTGCTGGTGATCTCGCAGTCCGGCGAAACGGCCGACACGCTCGCCGCGCTCAAGCACGCGCAGGCGCTCGGCCATACGCACACGCTCGCGATCTGCAACGTCGCAACGAGCGCGATGGTGCGCCTGACCGGCATGCAGTTCCTCACGCACGCGGGCACCGAGATCGGCGTCGCGTCGACGAAGGCATTCACGACGCAGCTCGTCGCGCTGTTCGTGCTCGCCGCGACGCTCGGCAAGCTGCGCGGGCACGTCGACGCCGCGCAGGAAACGGAATATCTGAAGCAGCTTCGCCATCTGCCGGCCGCGCTGAACAGCGTGCTCGCGCTCGAGCCGCAGATCATCGCGTGGGCCGACGAATTCGCGCGCAAGGAAAACGCGCTGTTCCTCGGCCGCGGGTTGCACTACCCGATCGCGCTCGAAGGCGCGCTGAAGCTGAAGGAAATCTCGTACATCCACGCGGAGGCGTATCCGGCCGGCGAGCTGAAGCACGGCCCGCTCGCGCTCGTCACCGAAGCGATGCCGGTGATTACCGTTGCGCCGAACGACACGCTGCTCGAGAAGCTGAAATCGAACATGCAGGAAGTGCGTGCGCGCGGCGGCGAGCTGTACGTGTTCGCCGATGCGGACACGCAGATCGTCAACGGCGACGGCCTGCACGTGATCCGGATGCCTGAGCACTACGGGCAACTGTCGCCGATCCTGCACGTGGTGCCGCTGCAGCTGCTCGCGTATCACACCGCATGCGCGCGCGGCACCGACGTCGACAAGCCGCGGAACCTCGCGAAGTCGGTGACGGTGGAATAAGGCAGTACCGCGCTCGGGAACGCCCCACGGGGCCATCCCGGTCGCGCGCCGGTGCCGGGCCGGCTGCTGTCGGCCGTTCGGCCAGCGCGAGATTTATACCACTAAGTGGTATATAATTCTGTGCTAGCTCGATCGGCCCGTCATGCCTGCTTCCGTACGACGCGTTTTCAAGACCAAGTGGTTTCACAAGGCCGCCCGAAAAGCGGGAATCGTCGGCGCCGAGCTATGCCGCGCAGTGCGCGAGCTGGCGCGCGGTCAGGGCGTCGATCTCGGCGGCAACGTCTGGAAGAAGCGCCTCGACGGCAACCGTCGGCGCGCAATCGTGCTGGGCAGGATCGAGCAGGCGTGGGTGTTCGTGTTCCTGTTCGCGAAATGCGACCGGGACGACATCGAGGAACGCGAACTGCGCGTCTTCAGACAGCTTGCGGTCGATTTCGGGCATCGCACCGACGGCGACCTCGCAACGCTGATCGCACTGGATGAGCTTGTGGAGATTTGCAATGGCTAAGAGTCGGTTCAAGAGCGACGCAACGGAGGCGATCCACAGCGCCGCGTCCGGTCTTTATCGCGCCAACCTGATCGACAAGAAGACGATGCGCGAATACGACGCGCTCTGCATCGAGGCCGCGCCGCAGTTCGCGCCGGAGGCGATTGCGCGCATCCGCAAATCGGTCAACGTCAGCCAGAGCGTGTTCGCGCTCTATCTGAACACGACGACGTCGACGATCCGCCAATGGGAACAGGGCGACAAGCGGCCGAGCGGCATCGCAGCGCGCATGCTGCAGATCGTCGAGAAGCACGGGCTCGAGGTGTTCTCCTGAGCACGCCTTTACGCCTCGCAGGCCGCCCTCGCGCGCCGAAAAGAATTTGACGGAGAGACCATGGTAAGACTGTTTGGATGCGGATTGCTGGCACTGACGTTCGCGTCGACGGGCTGGGCAGCCGGGCACTACGTCGAGGTCTGGAACCCGCCCGAGGCGCGCTTGCCCGCGGCTCGTACGCCTTCGCGCACGCCGGGTGCACGCACGGGCGCCGACGCGCATGCGGCCAAAGGCGCGGAGAAGCACGCAAGCGCGCAATCGAAAGCCATCGCGAAGCCGCCGCACAAGCGCCGTGTCGCGCAAGCGCTGAAAGCCGAGCCGCATCGCGCGCCCG
>NZ_KV786792.1:0-4916 GCF_001806955.1 Burkholderia sp. HMSC10F09 | reverse complement strand
GCTCGCGGAGCGGCTGCGCGACGCCGACGATGCGGCGCGCGTGCTCGGCGCGGTGCAGCCGACGCTCACGCGCTACCGGTGGCCCGGCAACGTGCGCGAATTGCAGAACGTGATCGAGCGGATCGCGGTGGAGCTCGCCGAAGCGGCCGACGAAGGCGATGCGGCCGCGCCCTGCGCGGCGCTCGCGCCCGACGCGCTGCAGACGATCGCGCCCGAGCTGTTCGCCGCGCCGCCCGACGGCGGCGACGCCGAGGACGCACAGACGCTGCAGGCGCGCCGCCGCCGCGCGGAAGCGGACGAGATCCGTGCGGTGCTCGACGCCTGCGGCGGCGACCGCGATCGTGCGTGCGCGATGCTCGGCATCAGCAAGACGACGCTTTGGCGGAAGTTATCGGCGAAATAGCGGCGAGTCGCACGACGTTGCGGGATGCCGCGGCGCTACGACGCGCCGGCGCGCCGGCACGGCGGCCGTCAGTCCGCCTTGTGATAGTGACGGTACGCCTTTGCGCGATTGCCGCACGACGACATCGAGCACCAGCGGCGGCTGCCGTTCTTGCTGTCGTCGACGAACAGCCATTGGCACGCGTCGTTCGCGCACCGCTTCACCTTCGCAAGCCGTACGCCGCCGAGCAAGTCGGTCGCCGACCACAGCACGGGGCTCAGCAGCGCGCCAAGCGTCGCGCCCGGCGGCTCGATCCGCCACGCATAACGGCCGTCCACGCGCGCCAGCGCGACGCGCGGCGACGCTTCCGCGAGAAACGCACCTACCTGTTTCAGATCTTCGGCCTGCGGCTCGCGCTGCTCCGCCTGCGCAAGGAACAACCGATACAACGCCTCGCGCAACGCGAGCGCATGCGCAAGCCAGGCCGGCCCGTCGTCGATCCCTGCGCGGCACGCGTCGGCGACACAAGCAGGCACGCCGGCCTGATCGCGACACCACGCGAACAGGTCGTCAATCGTCCGCAAGGTTTCGGTCGGCGGCTCGGTGCCGCGCCAATACAACGTGTTCGCGAAATCGATGCTCAGAGTGTCGGCCGGTGCCGGAATCAGGCAGTCCGGCCCGGTAGGGGCGCGTCGGGCATTCATGTCGGCGATCGTACTAACCGCCATGCCGGTTGACAAGCGTCGAAACGGTTCCTAGCATAACCGGCATGGTGGTTAAAAACGGTTTGCTGCACTGACGTCCCCCTTCAGTCCAAGGAGCCCCAGATGATCGATCACCTTTCCTTCGGCGTTGCGCAGATCGAGCGCAGCCGCACGTTCTACGACAACACGCTCGGCGCGCTCGGCTACAAGCGGCTGCACACCGCCGCCGACTCGCTCGGATACGGCGCCGACGAGCCGTCGCTCTGGCTCACGCGTACGGCGCGCCCGGTCGTCGCGGACCCGGAATCGGGCCTGCACATTTCGTTCAAGGCAGCGTCGCCGGTCGAGGTCGACGCGTTCTATCGCGCCGCGCTCGCGCACGGCGGCCAGGACAACGGCGGCCCCGGCAAGCGCGAGCAGTACGGGCCCGGCTATTACGCGGCATTCGTCGTCGATCCGGACGGTTACCGGATCGAAGCGCATTGCGAGCTCGACAACATCGTGTGATGACCTTCCGGCGGCGCGATGAACGCCTGCCGGCGCCAGTAAACGACGACAGCCCGATACCGGTATCGGGCTGTGTGCTCTAGGCTCTTCGCGCGCAGCCCGATCGAGCCGCGCCGTCTGCCGCCGGTGCCGCTCAGCGCGCGGCGCGCGTGAGCTGCAATTGCTCGCCGAGCCCTTCGATGCCGAGCCGGACCATCTGGCCGGCCTTCAGATAGACGGGCGCCGGCTTGATGCCCATCCCCACGCCGGGCGGCGTGCCGGTCGTGATGACATCGCCGGGCTGCAGCGTCATGCAACTCGACAGATACGCGATCAACTGCGCGACGGTGAACACCATCGTGCGTGTGTTGCCGTTCTGATAGCGGTGGCCGTCCACTTCGAGCCACAGGTCGAGCGACTGCGGGTCCGGCACCTCGTCGCGCGTGACGAGCCAGGGGCCGATCGGGCCGAACGTATCGAAGCCCTTCCCCTTGTCCCACTGGCCGCCGCGCTCGATCTGCCATTCGCGTTCCGACACGTCGTTGACCACGCAATAACCCGCGACGTAGTCGAGCGCGCGCGCTTCGTCGACATCCTTGCACTGGGCGCCCATCACGACGCCGAGCTCCACTTCCCAGTCCGTCTTCACCGAGCCCTTCGGAATGTCGATTCCGTCGTTCGGGCCGCAGATAGAGCTCGTCCACTTGCCGAACACGACCGGCTCCTTCGGCACCGGCATCCCCGCTTCCGCCGCGTGATCCGCATAGTTCAGACCAATGCCGATGAACTTGCCGACGCGGCCGACGCACGCGCCGATGCGCGGCTCGCCCGATACCAGCGGCAGCGTGGCGGGATCCAGCGCGCGCAGTCGCGCGAGACCCGCGTCGGACAGGACGTCGCCCGCGAGATCCGGCACATGTGCGGACAGATCGCGGATGCGGCCGTCCGCGTCGAGAATGCCGGGCTTTTCCTGGCCGGGCGGGCCATAGCGAAGCAGTTTCATCGTGCTCAACCTCTGTAGTCGAATGTGTCAGGATACCGGCCGCCACCGCAGCGCGCAGCGGCTCGCCGGATTGATCGTCGATCGTCGATGGCATGCGCGGCACGATGGCCGACCTGCCCGCCGACGCGCGAGGCTCGCGCGGGCGCAGCGATCGCGGCGCCGCACGGAGCGGCGCGCATCGGACGGGCGGCCACCGGTCTGCGCATCGGCGACGACGGCGCGGCAGGCGCGTCGCGACGCGCCTCCACATCGGCCGGCGTCGCGCGCGGCCCGCACCGTCGTTGGCCCGCGACTCTTTGTACCATCGGCCGCGCAGCATGAAATGACGCACGACGGATACCGACTATTGGCGAAGTCGCGGGCGGTGCGGCGCAGCATCGGGCGCGTTGCACGGTGCGACGGCGCCGCGGACATGCTGCCAAGGTGGCGCGCGCGCCGTGTCGGGCGACAAATATCGGCTATTCGCTGCAATCGTGTCATCGAGAACGCCATCTGACCCGTTCTTGGCAGGTAACGATCGGTAAAAAGACGCTGCATTGCACACTGCGGGTTTATTGTCAGACTTGCGCGAATTGTTTCATCGCGTTCGTCGGCGCCTGCGGGTCGCGTTGCCGCGTACGTCGCCGCCGATCGTCGGCAACTTTCGAACGACATGTCCACCACAATGCAAACGAACGACGACCTGGTTCCCGGTAGCGACGCACGGGAATCGTTGCGGGCACTCGACCGCTATCGCGCGCCCGCGCTCGACAAGGGGCTCGATATTCTCGAGCTTTTGTCCGAACAAAAGGAAGGCCTCACGCGGACCGAGATCACGAAGGAGCTCGGCCGCAACGCGAGCGAGATCTACCGGATGCTCGAACGCCTCGTCGCGCGGCGCTACGTGATGCGCTCGCCGGGCGGCGACCGCTACACGCTGAGCCTGAAGCTGTTCGCGCTCGCGCATCGTCATCCGCCGATGAACCGGCTGATCGCGGAGGCGCTGCCGCCGATGCAGCGCTTCGCCGATGCGGCCGAGCAATCGTGTCATCTGTCCGTGTACGACCGCGGCAGCCTGCTCGTCATCGCACAGGTCGACGGGCCGGGCTCGTGGGGCGTGTCGGTGCGGCTCGGCTCGCGCGTCGGGCTGGCCGACACCGCATCGGGCAGCGTGATGCTCGCGTTCCAGAGCGCCGAGCAGCGCGCGCACATGCTGGCCGAGCACCGGAAGGTGCAGGGCGAAGCGCCGCTGAACGAACCGGAGCTCGCGAGTGCGTGCGAGTCGACCCGGCAGGCCGGTTTCCTGCAACAGGACAGCCGGCAGGCATACGGCGTGACCGATCTGAGCGCGCCGCTGCTCGGCCCGTCCGGACAGGCAATCGCCGTGCTGACCTGTCCGTACATGCGCCGGATCGACGCGCATGCGGCGCCGCCGATCGACGAGGTGGTCGAACGGCTGCGCGATACGGCGCGCAATCTGTCGATGTATCGCACGGAGACTTGCTGACGAGGTCTGGCGGGCGACGTGCGGCCGTCGTGGGTCCGGCGACGCAGCAAGCGGCTCGGCAAGCGCGGCCGGCATGTGCCGTGCGTACCGTGCGTACCGTGCGTACCGTGCGCGATGTCGGCCGGTTCGCTGCGCGCGTTGCACGGACATCGCGGCACGCTCGCGCGTGCCGCTGGGCGTGTGCGCGCTACGCTAGAATAGCGGCCCTCTCAAAAACTACGGCGGCTGCGGTCGCGGCCGCCGTGTCCGATGGATGTCATGGCCAAACTTCTGAACGATCAAGAATTCCAGCGTTTCTCCGAACTTCAGCAGAAGCAGGCAAGCTTCACGATCACCCCCGAAGAGGCGGACGAGCTCCGCGACATCGTCGCGCGCGCGCAGAAAAAGCGCGACGACCGCGCCGCCGCGATGCAGGCGATCGAAAGCTACATCGAGCAGTTCGACATCACGCCCGACGAACTCTTCTCGCCCGAGCAGATCGGCGACGCGGCACGCACGTACGGGTTGATCACGGCGACGAAGAAAGAGCGCGTGCTGCCGCCGTCGATCACGTTCAACGGCAAGCCGTATCAGTGGACGAAGACGCTGCCGGACGACGTGCGCAGCGCGCTGTTCGACGCGTTCACGTCCGGCGAGTCGGTCAAGCGTTTCATCGCGATGCCGAAGGACACCGCGCGCTGCGCGCTGACGATCGCGCGACTTGAACGCGAAACGGGCGCCGTCTATGCCGACACGCACCTCGAGGAGCTCGCGATTTCGCGTGCTCAGGTAAACGACGCGGCAGCGAAGCTCGCGGCCTAAGGGACGCGCGGGGGCCCGTGCGGCGCGGGCGATGCGCGCGGCGGGCGATGCGCG
>NZ_KV786791.1:0-2238 GCF_001806955.1 Burkholderia sp. HMSC10F09 | reverse complement strand
GGCGCGGCGCGCCGGGCTGCGCACGCGCGGGCGGGGCCGGCGGAACGTCGTGCGCGTCGCGGCATTCGACGGGCGGAAGAAGGCAGGATATGAGCATCGTCGAAACTCCATTGGCGGCGGCCGCACGTGCAACGTCGTCGCACTTTCAGCCTTGCGCGCTCAGGTGACTTACAATATTGGCTTTGCGCTGGGCCTCGCGGCCGTTTCGGGCGCCGACTGAACGAGTAATTCATGAGCCTCATCGATCTATCCGAAGTGAAGCCCGGTTCCCATGTCACGCTGCATTACCGGCTTGCACTGGCCGACGGCGCCGACATCGTCAACACCTTCGCCGACAAACCCGCGACGCTGCTGCTGGGCGCCGGGCAACTGGCGCCGTCGCTGGAACAGATTCTGCTGGGGCTCAAGGTCGGAGACCATTCGACTTTTCAGCTAACGCCAGAGCAAGGGTTCGGTCCCCGAAATCCCGACATGCTGCAGCGCGTGACGCTCGCGACGCTGCGCGAGAACGGCATGGTCGACGAGGACTTCACGCCGGGCGAACTGATCGAGTTCAACGCACCGGACGGCGGCCGATATGCAGGCGTGCTGAAGGAAGTCGGCGAAACCTCCGCGCTGTTCGATTTCAATCATCCGCTCGCGGGCCAAGCGCTCACGTTCGAAGTGAAAATCATCGGAATCCTGTAATCATGAGCACCACCGATACGCTGTCCGGACAGACCGTCGCCGCCGACGCCGAAATCCTGCTCGCGCAGCCGCGCGGGTTTTGCGCAGGCGTCGATCGCGCGATCGAGATCGTCGAACGCGCGATCGCGATGCACGGCGCACCGATCTACGTCCGTCACGAGATCGTCCACAACAAGTACGTGGTCGAGGATCTGAAGAAGAAAGGCGCGATCTTCGTCGAGGAGCTCGAGGAAGTGCCGGCCGGCAACACCGTGATCTTCAGCGCGCACGGCGTGTCGAAGGCCGTGCGCGACGAAGCCGGCGTGCGCGGGCTGCGCATCTACGATGCGACCTGCCCGCTCGTCACGAAGGTGCACGTCGAAGTCGCGAAGATGCGCCAGGACGGCGTCGACATCGTGATGATCGGCCACAAGGGCCATCCGGAAGTCGAAGGCACGATGGGCCAGGTCGAGCGCGGGATGCATCTGGTCGAGAGCGTCGAGGACGTGCAGAAGCTCGAACTCGCCGATCCGGAGCGCATCGCGCTCGTCACGCAAACCACGCTGTCCGTCGACGACGCGGCCGAGATCATCGCGGCGCTGAAGGCGAAGTACCCGAAGATCCGCGAACCGAAGAAGCAGGACATCTGCTACGCGACGCAGAACCGTCAGGACGCGGTGAAGTTCATGGCGCCGCAGTGCGACGTCGTGATCGTCGTCGGCAGCCCGAACAGTTCGAATTCGAGCCGTCTGCGCGAAGTGGCCGAGAAGCGCGGCGTCGCGGCCTACATGGTCGACGCACCCGAGCAGATCGACCCGGCATGGGTCGCCGGCAAGCGCCGCATCGGCGTGACGGCCGGCGCGTCGGCACCGGAGGTGCTCGCCCAGGCCGTGATCGCGCGGCTGCGCGAGCTCGGCGTACGCAACGTGCGCGCGCTCGAGGGGATCGAGGAGAACGTCTCGTTCCCGCTGCCGCGCGGGCTCAACCTGCCCGCCGCCTGATTGCCGCATTGCAATCGCGATGCACCGAAGCGCGCCTGAGGGCGCGCTTTTTTTTTGTCCGTCGAATTCCCCGCTCGCAACCATCGTTCCCCGGCATGGTGCAACCCGGTTGCTCCGTCCGTTCCAAACGGCCTCTCAAAATTGGTTGCAATGCAGGAAAACCCCATCGAATCAGGAATATTGGCGCGTTCTAAATGGAGTTACAATGCGCCCGTTTTGAGGCCGGAATGGCTTCGAAAGCAGGTTTTGGCAAGGCGCGGGAGACCTATTCGATGCATGTGAAGTTGGCTTACGCCGTGTCCGTCGCCGCACCGGTTGCAATGGTCGCCGGCTGCAGCAAAAAGAGCGACGACGAGGCGGGCAGGGAGGCTGCGGCGTGCGCGGCACCGCCGGCCAGCGACGTGCGCGTCGCCAGAACCGGTCGTGCGGCGTCGTGGGGGCGCCGTATCGCGCAACCGAGCAATGTAGACGGGACACGTTTGACGATCGAGGACATCCACGTAGCGGGCCGCACGCACGCCGGCTCGCGGCAGGCATCCGCCGCGGCCCGCCGCGCGCGCGGCGCGACGGC
>NZ_KV786790.1:0-1664 GCF_001806955.1 Burkholderia sp. HMSC10F09 | reverse complement strand
CGCGCGCGGCGCACGCAACCCGCCGCGGCACTGGACGCATGCGGCCACGACGGTGCCGACGCGTGCCGCGCCGCGGCAGGCCGCCATCGTAGAAAGCCCCGCGCGCCGCGTCTTGGCCGGATTACGCACGTGAAATGACGATTTCCGCATATATCAGGGTAATCGACGATATGCCGAAATCGTCGCGGCCCGCGCACCGAACGCGCAAGACGTGCGCATTTTCGCTACCTAGACTTCGCTGCACAGTCACGAGACGACAACCGGTCGCCGCTGCGGCGCGCCGTCCGGTACGCCCGCACGGAAAGTCCGGCACGCCGATTCCGGCATAGCGGTCGACACTCGCGACATCCGGTGCGCGACGCGCGCGGCTTCCGGTCAGTCCGGCCGCCCGCGTCCCGCGCCCGCTGACCGCCGCAGGCCCGACGGCCGGCGGCGGCCCAACCACGCCATCAAGGGGAAGTGAAAGTGAAGCTGAAGGTATCGCACGTCGCGCTGGCTGCCGCCTGCGCATTGTCCGGCGCGCACGCCATCGCCGCCGACGTCGTCAAGATCGGTTTCGCCGCGCCGCTGACCGGCCCGCAGTCGAACTACGGCACCGACATGCAGAAAGGCGTGCAGCTCGCGATCGCCGACTTCAATGCGACCAATCCGACGATCGGCGGCAAGCCCGTCACGTTCCAGCTCGACTCGCAGGACGACCAGGCCGACCCGCGCACCGGCACGACGGTCGCGCAGCGCCTGATCGACAACAACGTGCGCGGCATCATCGGCCACTTCAACTCGGGCACGAGCATTCCGGCGTCGGATCTCTACGATCGCGCGGGCCTGCCGCAGATCTCGATGGCGACGTCGCCGCAATACACGGCGCGCGGCTACAAGACCACGTACCGGCTGCTGACAAGCGACGCGCAGGCGGGCCGCATCGTCGGCACGTACGCCGTGAAGAACCTGCACTTCAAGCGCATCGCGATCATCGACGACCGCACCGCATACGGCCAGGGCATCGCCGACGAATTCGCGAAGGCCGTGCAGGCCGCGGGCGGCACGATCGTGAAGCGCGACTTCACGAACGACAAGGCGCTCGATTTCTCCGCGATCCTGACGAACCTGAAGGGCATCAATCCGGACGCGGTGTTCTACGGCGGCGGCGATGCGCAATCGTCGCCGATGATCCGCAAGATGCGTCAGCTCGGGATGAAGTCGGCGTTCGTGACCGGCGAAATGTCGCGCTCGCCGACGTTCCTGAAGGTCGGCGGCGACGCGGCCGAAGGCGCGATCGTCTACATGGGCGGGCTGCCGAAAGAAAAGATGCCGGGCTTCGCCGGCTACGCGGCGCGCTACAAGGCACGCTTCAACGAAGACGTGATCACCTACTCGCCGTACTCGTACGACGGCACGATGGCGCTGCTGACCGCGATGAAGAACGCGAACTCGACCGATCCGAAGGTCTACACGCCGTATCTCGGCAAGGTGTCGATCAAGGGCGTGTCGGCCGATCGCATCGCGTACGACGCGAAAGGCGACCTGAAGGACGCGCCCGTCACGATCTATCGCGTCGAACACGGCGCGTTCAAGCCGGTCGACACGATCGCCGGCAACTGACGCAGGCGGACGCCATCCGTCGTCACGGCGCGCGCACGGCAGGCCCGTCGCGCGCCGCGCTC
>NZ_KV786789.1:0-10512 GCF_001806955.1 Burkholderia sp. HMSC10F09 | reverse complement strand
AGCGCCGCGTCGCGGCGCTGGCCGGCCGAGCGCTTCGGCGACGCGGCCGCGCGCCTCGTGTCGCAGTTCGACGGCGTCGCAGTGACGGGCGGCAGCGGCGAACGCGCGCTCGTCGACGCGGTGTGCGAGCGGATCGGCCCGCGCGCGCTGCCGCTCGCCGGCACGCTGCCGCTCGGCGAACTCGGCGCGCTGATCGAGACGGCCGACCTGCTGCTGTCGAACAACAGCGGCCCCGCGCATCTCGCGGCCGCGCTCGGCACGCCCGTCGTCGATCTCTACGCGCTGACCAATCCGCAGCACACGCCGTGGCGCGTTCCGCATCGCGTGCTGAACGTCGACGTGCCGTGCCGCAACTGTTATCGCAGCGTGTGCGAACAGCCGGGACATCCGTGCCTGCGCGGCGTGCGCGTCGACGATGTCGTCGATGCCGCGCACGCGCTGCTGCGCGGCAACGCGCGCGGTGCGCGGCACGCGGGTGCCCGCGCAGCCGCCGCGTCCGACACGTCGCTCGCCGGCAGCGCAGCCGGCGCGTCGAACGTGATTCCTTTCGCGCACGTCATCACCAGGAGCTGACGCATGCCCGAACCGATCTATACGCTCGGCATCAACGCCGCCTTTCACGACAGCGCCGCGTGCCTCGTGCGCGACGGCGTGGTCGTGGCCGCGGCCGAGGAAGAACGCTTCACGCACGTGAAGCATGCGAAACGGCCAGTGCCGTTTTCGACCTGGGAATTGCCGTATCACGCGATCGACTACTGTCTCGCGGAAGCGGGCATCGCGCTCGCGGACGTGCAGCATGTCGCGTATTCGTACGATCCGTGGCTTGAACTCGATCGCCGCGCCGGACAGCCGTCGCTCACGCTGCCGCTCGAACCGTCCGCGCACGCGCGGCCGCCTGGCGGCGAGTCGCCGTGGCATCCGCTGTTCCTGTCGTCGATCGTCAACGCGCCGCGTCAGCTCGCGGGCGGCGCGCCGCACCACCTGCAGCGGCGCTTTCGCGGCGTCACGCACGACGGGCCGTTCCGCTGGCATTTCGTCGAACACCACCTCGCGCACGAGGCGAGCGCGTTTCTCGCGGCGCCGTACGAGCGCTGCGCGGTGATGACGATGGACGGACGCGGCGAGCGCGCGACGACGAGCTACGGCGTGTTCGACGGACGCGCGTACCGGCGCATCGCGCAGGTCGATCTGCCGCATTCGCTCGGGCTGCTGTACGAGCGCGTCACGCGTTACCTCGGCTTCCTGCATTCGTCCGACGAGTACAAGGTGATGGCGCTCGCGTCGTACGGCAAGCCGATCTACGCCGATCAGATGCGCCAGCTCGTGCGCTATCGCGGCGACGGCCGGTACGACGTCGACGAGGCGGATCTGGTCGCGCTGTTCGGTCCCGCGCGCGATCGCGGCGGGCCGATCACGCCGAACCATTGCGACATCGCGCACGCGCTGCAGCTGGTGCTCGAGGAAACGACGCTGCGCGCGGTCGAATGGCTCGCGGCCGAAACCGGCGAGAAGCAGCTCGCGATGGCGGGCGGCGTCGCGCTGAACTGCGTGATGAATGCGCGCATTCGCGATCGCGGCCCGTTCGACGACGTGTGGGTGCAGCCGGCGGCCGGCGACGCCGGCACCGCGCTCGGCGCCGCGCTGTGGACCGATTTCCGCGAGCGCGGCGCGCGCGGCGACTGGCGCATGGATCACGCGTATCTCGGCCCGTCGTTCGAGGACGACGCGATCGAGGCCTTCATCCGCGAAGCGCAGCTGCCGTATCGGCGGCTGAACGACGTCGCCGCGCAGACGGCCGCACTGCTCGCGCAGAACCGCGTGATCGGCTGGTTCCAGGGACGCATGGAGTTCGGCCCGCGCGCGCTCGGCGCGCGTTCGATTCTCGCGTCGCCGATCGATCCCGACATGCAGCGCAAGCTGAACCGGATCAAGGATCGCGAGGATTTCCGGCCGGTCGCGCCGGTCGCGCTCGAAAGCAAGGCGCACGAGTGGTTCTCGGGCGGGCGGCGCGAGCCGCTGCATGCGCCGTTCATGCTGTTCGTCTACGACGTGCGGCCCGAGCGGGCGGAGCGGATTCCGGCCGTGCGCCATATCGACGGCACCGCGCGCGTGCAGACGGTCGCGCCGCAGCAGAACCCGCTGCTGCACGCGCTGCTGACCGAGTTCGACGCGCTGACCGGCGTGCCGGTGCTCGTCAACACGTCGTTCAACACGCGCGGCGAGCCGATCGTCTGCACGCCGCGCGATGCGATCGAATGCTTCTGGACCTCGCCGCTCGATGCGCTCGTGATCGGCTCGTTCCTCATGGAGAAGCCGCGATGAACATGCGCGACACGCAGCTGCCGCCGGTCGTGTCCGTCGTCGTGCCGACCTACCGGCGGCCCGATCTGCTCGAACGCTGTCTCGACGCGCTGTGCGTGCAGGTGTTCGATCCGACGACGTACGAGATCATCGTCGTCGACGACGATCCGGCCGGCAGCGCGCGACCGGTGGTCGACGCATGCCGCGCGCGCATGACCGACGTGCCGGCGATCCGCTACCTGAGCGCGCCCGACACGCAGGGGCCGGCCGGTGCACGCAACGTCGGCTGGCGCAGCGCGCGCGGCGCGCTGATCGCGTTTACCGACGACGACACGATTCCCGATCCGACCTGGCTGCGCCACGGCGCGGCCGCGCTGCTCGCGGAGCCGTCCGCGGCCGCGGCGGCAGGGCGCATCGAGGTGCCGCTGCGGCCGCGGCCGACCGACTACGAACGCGACGCGGCGGGGCTCGCGCATGCCGAATTCGCGACCGCGAACTGCTTCGTGCGGCGCGCCGCGCTCGAACGCGTCGGCGGCTTCGACGAGCGCTTCACGCGCGCGTGGCGCGAGGATGCGGACCTGATGTTCGCGCTGCGCGAGCACGCGGGCCCGATCGTCGAGGTCGAGGACGCGCGCATCGTGCATCCGGTGCGGCCCGCGCGCTGGGGCGCGAGCATCGGCCAGCAGTCGAAGGTCTATTTCGACGCGCTGCTGTACAAGAAGCATCGCACGACGTACCGGCGCCATATCCGGCCGGTGCCGCCCTGGCACTACTACGGCGCGGTGTTCGCGGCGCTCGCGGCGCTCGTTTGCTTCGTCGCGCGCTGGAACGCGGCCGGCGCGGTATTCGCCGGCATCTGGGCCGCGATCACCGCGTGGTTCTGCTGCAAGCGGCTGCGCGGCACGGCGCTCACGCCGTCGCACGTCGCCGAGATGATCGTCACGTCGATCGCGATTCCGCCGGTGTCGCTGTACTGGCGCATCCGCGGCGCACTTCACTTCCGGGTGTTCTTCCTATGACGCTCGACACGTCCTCCCCGCCGGCCCCGCGCACGATCGCCGTGTTCCGCGCGCTGCAGCTCGGCGACATGCTGTGCGCGGTGCCGGCGCTGCGCGCGCTGCGTCGCGGCGCGCCCGATGCGCACATCACGCTGATCGGATTGCCGTGGGCGCGCGAATTCGCGTCGCGCTTCGGCGACTACATCGACGACTTCATCGCGTTTCCCGGCGCGCCGGGACTCGGCGAGCAGGCGGAACCGGAAGCTGCCGCGCGCGACGCGTTCATCGCGAAGTGCCGCGCGCGCGAGTTCGATCTCGCGATCCAGCTGCACGGCAGCGGCGCGCGGACCAACGCGATCGTCGCGTCGCTCGGCGCCGTGCGCACCGCGGGCTTCATGCCGGCCGACGGCGACGCGGCCGCGCTCGACTGTTCGATCGTCTGGCGCGACGAGGAGCCGGAAGTCACGCGCTATCTGCGGCTGATGCACGCGCTCGGCTATCCCGACTGGGGCGACTACCTCGAATTCCCGCTCGGCGGACTCGACTACGCGCTGTGGCACGTGCTCTGCGACGAATACGCGCTCGAAGCCGGCCGCTACGTGATCGTGCACCCCGGCGCGCGGATGGCGTCGCGCCGCTGGCCGGTCGAGCGTTTCGCAAACGCCGCGCGGCGGCTCGCGGACGATGGCTGGCAGATCGTGCTGACCGGCACGCGCGCGGAGATCGCGCTCGCCGGCGCATTCGCCGAACAGCTCGGGCGGCCGTGCGTGAATCTGTGCGGCCGCACGCCGCTCGGCGCGCTGGCCGCGCTGATCGGCCGCGCGCGCCTGCTGCTCTGCAACGACACCGGCGTGTCGCACGTCGCGGCCGCGCTCGGCACGCCGAGCGTCGTCGTCGCGTGCGGCAGCGACACCGCACGCTGGGCGCCGCTCGACGGCGAGCGCCACCGCGTGCTCGCGAACTATCCGTCATGCCGGCCCTGCATGTACGACGCGTGCCCGTACGAGCACGAGTGTGCAGTGGCGATCGGCGTCGACGACGTGATCGATCAGGCGAGCGCGCTGCTCGCGGAGGAGAGACGTCATGTCACGTAAGCGTTTGCGCGTGCTGACCTGGCACGTGCACGGCAACTACCTGTACTACCTGTCGCAGGCGCCGCACGATTTCTTCATCGTGACGAAACCGCAGCATCCGCCCGGTTACGCGGGCCGCGTCGGCCATCTGCCGTGGGGCGACAACGTGCACGAGGTGCCGGTCGAATGCGTGCGCGATACCGCGTTCGACTGCGTGCTGTATCAGCATCACAGCCACTACCAGCACGACCGGCTGCATCTGCTGAGCGACGCGCAGCGCGCATTGCCGACGCTGTTCGTCGAGCACGATCCGCCGCGCGAGCATCCGACCGACACGCTGCACCCCGTGCAGGACCCGAACGTGATGCTCGTGCACGTGACGCCGTTCAACGCGCTGATGTGGGACAACGGCATCACGCCGACACGCGTGATCGAGCACGGCGTGCTCGTGCCCGACAACGTCGCCTATCACGGCACGCTGCCGAAAGGCGTGTCGGTCGTGAACAACCTCGCGCGCCGCGGCCGCCGTCTCGGCGTGGACGTGTTCGAGCACGTGCGCCGCAGCGTGCCGCTCGATCTGGTCGGGATGGGCTCGAGCGAGCTCGGCGGCATCGGCGAAGTGCCGAATCCGGCGCTGCCGCACTTCCTGTCGCACTACCGGTTCTTTTTCAATCCGATCCGCTATACGAGCCTCGGGCTCGCGGTGATCGAGGCGATGATGATCGGCCTGCCGATCGTCGCGCTCGCGACGACCGAAATGGCGCAGCTCGTGAAGACCGGCGTAAACGGCGCGGCCGACACGCGCCCGGCGGTGCTGATCGAGGCGATGCGGATGCTGATCCGCGATGCGGACCTCGCGCGCGCGTGGGGCGAAGCGGCGCGCCGCGACGCGCGCGAGCGCTTCGGCATCGAGCGCTTCGTGCGCGACTGGGACGCGGCGCTGACCGAAGTCGCGGCGTAGCGCCATCGGTGCGGGCCGCGCGACGGCGGCCCGCCCGCTCGCTCACTGGCTCGACGCGTTCGTCGCCGGGTTCGTGCCGCTTCCCGATCCGCCGCCTGCGGTGCCGGAGCCGCCCGACAGGTTCGCGACGAGATTGCGCTCGTGCTCGGGCAGCAGCGCGAGGCGGTTGTACAGCGTTTTCAGGCTGATGCCGAGCGCCTTCGCGGTGCGCGGCTTGTCGCCGTTGAAATGCCGCAGCGACGCGACGATGAAGCGCTGCTGCGTATGCGCGAGCGTCGTGCCGATATGGAGCGTCATCGCGTTGTGCCGCACTTCCTCGCGCGGCGGCTGGCGGCGCGGCAGCTGCAGGTCGATCTGCTCGTCCGCGAGGATGAACGCGCGCTCGACCGCGTTGCGCAGTTCGCGCACGTTGCCGGGCCACGTGTAGGCGCGCAGCGCCTTCATCGCCTGCGTCGACAGCCGCTTGCGCGTGCGATGGCGCGTGTTCAGCCGCTCGACGATCTGCATCGCGATCTCGCCGACGTCGTCCTCGCGCTGGCGCAGCGCGGGCACGTGCAGCGCGACCGTCGCGATGCGGTAGAACAGGTCTTCGCGCAGGCGCCCGCTGCGCACCGCTTCGACCGGATCGTGATGGGTGGCCGCGACGATGCGCACGTCGATCGGAATCGCTTCGTGGCCGCCGACGCGCATGATCGTGTTCGACTCGAGCGTACGCAGCAGCTTGACCTGCAGCTCGAGCGGCATCTCGGCGATCTCGTCGAGAAACAGCGTGCCGCCGCGCGCGGCCTCGAACATGCCGACGTGCTGCGCGACCGCGCCGGTGAAGCTGCCTTTCTCGTGGCCGAACAATTGCGACTCGGCGATATCGCCGGGAATCGCGCCGCAATTGACCGGCACGAACGGCCCGCGCCGACGCGGGCTCATGTCGTGCAGCAGTCGCGCGACAATGTCCTTGCCCGCGCCGCTCTCACCCACGATCAATACGCTTGCGCGCGTGGTGGCGACGCGCGACACCTTCAGCATCAGGGTCTGGATCGAGCGCGAGCGGCCGAACAGCCGCGTGCCGTCATCGTCGGATTTCGACATGGTCTGATATCGGAGTGGGAAGTTTTGACCGAATACGTCACGGCAGAAAGGAAAAAACGACGCGGTGTGCGTCGCCTGTTCGTGCACAGAGCATATCGTCGATATCGTTTGCGAGGCATTGAATATCGCAATCCGCGCGGCCGAAACGGATAGATTTAATCGATGAAGCGAGCACGCAAGACATGCTTCTTCTATACTGCTAAGCACTGTTACTGATGGCAGGACTGCTTGTCTGCCCCGATGACGCGCACCGCGTGATGCGCCGCCGAGTGCCCCGGCGGTCGACGCGCTGCCTACTCGCCGCGGTTCCGGCCGCTCGCGTGCCGGGCCGCACCACAAGGAGCCCAGATGCCTTACGTTCTGATCGTCGAAGACGATGCCGATACGCGCACGATGCTGGCGACGCTTGCGCGCTCGCAGCAACTTACGTGCGACACGGCCGCGACGCTCGAAGAAGCGCGTACGCTCGTCGCGACGCATACCCCCGATCTCGTGCTGTGCGATCTCGTGCTGCCGGACGGCAACGGCATGGATCTGTTCGATGCGTTACCGAAACGCGCGCACTGCGAGATGGTGCTGACCACCGGTCATGCGAGCCTCGAAACCGCGATCGACGCCTTGCGGCGCGGTGCGACCGACTATCTCGTGAAGCCGCTGAACATGCAGCGGCTGAACAGCATCTTCGCGCGCGTGCCGCGCACGACCGCGCTGCATGAAGAAATCGCGGAGCTGCGTTCCGAGCTGCAGCGGCTCGGCCGCTTCGGTCGCATGCTCGGCAGCTCGCCGGCGATGCAGGCCGTCTACGACGCGATCGGCCGCGTCGCGCGCACCGAGGCGTCGGTGCTGCTGACCGGCGAATCCGGCACCGGCAAGGAGCTGGCCGCGCAGACGATCCACGATCTGAGCCTGCGCCGGCGCGGCCCGTTCCTCGCGATCAACTGCGGCGCGATCGCCGCGAATCTCGTCGAGAGCGAGATGTTCGGCCACGACCGCGGCAGCTTCACCGGCGCCGAGCGGCAGCACAAGGGCTTTTTCGAGCGGGCGGACGGCGGCACGCTGTTCCTCGACGAAATCACCGAGATGCCGCTCGAATCGCAGGTCAAGCTGCTGCGCGTGCTCGAGACGGGGCGCCTCACGCGGCTCGGCTCGACGCGCGAGATCGACGTCGACGTGCGCATCGTCGCCGCGACGAACCGCGACCCGGAAGCCGCGATGGCCGACGGCAAGCTGCGGCCCGACCTCTATCACCGCATCAACGTGTTCCCGATTCCGCTGCCCTCGCTGCGCGAGCGCGGCGACGACATCCCGATGCTCGCCGACGCGTTCCTGCAGCGCTACAACGAGGAAAGCGGCCGCAACCTGCGCTTCGCGCCGGCCGCCCGCGAGGCGCTGAAGACGTACGCGTGGCCCGGCAACGTGCGCGAGCTGCGCAACTTCGTGCAGCGCGCGAGCATCTTCAGCGACGTCGACGTGATCGAGACCTTGCCGCCGCCGATCATGGACGAGCTCTCGAGCATGGTCGATTCTCATGAAGATCGCGTGACGGTGCCGTTCGGCACGCCGCTCGAGGAAGTCGACCGCAAGCTGATCCTCGGCACGATCGCGCAGTGCGGCGGCGTGAAGGCGCAGGCCGCCGAAGTGCTCGACGTGAGTCTGAAGACGATCTACAACCGGCTCGCGCAGCTCGAAAACGAATCGGACAAGTCGGATTCCTGATGCCGCCGCGAGCCCGTCTACGCGCGCGCGCGCGCGTTGCGCCGCGCGTCGTCGGCGGCGATCAGGCGACGCATCCGTTCGACGTGCGGCGCGATCGCGCGCCGCTCGCGCAGGATCCACGGCAAGCCCGCGAACGCCCGCACGAGTCCGCGCTCGCGCCGCAGCCGCGGCAGCATCCGCACCGTATGCACGAGCGCCGCGCCGGCCGGCCAGCGCAGCCACGCGGTCCACGCGTCGTTGCGCGCGGCGACGCTCGCGCGCGTGCGCGTGTCGCGCGCCGTCGACGGATAGTGATGGACGGTCAGCGTCGGCGCGTACACGAGCCAGTCGCCGGCCGCGCAGAGGTCCAGCGCGAGCAGCGCTTCCTCGCCGCCGAGAAAATAGCGCGGATGGTATCCGCCCGCGCGCACGAACGCCTCGCGCCGGAACATCGTCGCGCCGGCCAGCAAGCCGAGGATCGGGCGGCCGGGCAGCGGCACCGGCGCTTCGAGCGGGCTCGCGGCCATCACGCCGCAGGTCGGGTCCTCGCGCTCGTCCGGGCCGACCAGCACGCGCGCCGTGAGCGCGGCCACGTGCGGATACGCGTCGAGCAGATCGGCCGCGTCGCGCAGCGAGCCGGCCGCCCACCACGTGTCGTCGTCGCAGAACGCGACGTAGGGCGTGCGCGCGACCGCGACGCCGAGATTGCGGCCGGCCGCGCCCGGATTGCCGGGCGCCGCGACGAGCGCCGCGTGCGGAAAGCGCGCATGCACGAGCGCGGCCGTCGCCGCGTCGGCCGCGTTGTCGACGACGACGATCGCGGGCCGGTCCGGCAGCGCGGTGAGCCGCGCGAGCGTGCGCGCGAGCTCGTCGGGGCGCCGGTACGTGAGCACGACCGCGGTCACGCGCGGCTCGTGCGCCGTCAGCGCGACGCGTGCGGGCGTTACGCGTACGTGACGTCGCATTCGAGCTGCCAGTACGTTTCCGGTTTGCGGAGGTCCGCGAGCATATGCGGCTCGAACAGCGCGATCTGACTCGCGTACGCTTCGACCGCGCGCGCCTTGGCGTCGCGGGCCCCCGTGCGCTCGCCGGCCGGCGAGCCGACCGGCCGCGCGATCCAGCCGTGCTCGCGCCAGCCCACCACGCGTTTCGCCATCAGCCCCTCGATGCGCCGATACGGCACGTCTTCGTAGAAACGCCACACGCGCGCCGTATCATCGTCGCGCAGCAGCATCAGCATTGCCTGCTGCACCTGCAGATGGTCGCGATGGAACAGGCCGGCCGGCGCGAGCACGCCGTAGCCGGGATGCTCGGCGATCGCGGCCGCCACGCGCGCGGCAATGGCCGACGGCGCGGCCGGCGTGCCGTACTGGTCGTCGAGGAAGTCGAGCCATACCGGCCGCGCATCGAGGATCGACAGCGCGCGGCGATCTTCGTCGCGGCGCGCGCGCATCGCTTCGTCCGCGCTGCGAAAGCCGGCGCGCCGATCCCAGGGCGGCGCAACGGTCCCGGCCGGCGGAATGCCGGCGAACACCGTGACGACGACCGACCCGGGTGCCTGCGCGAGCAGTTGCCCGCAACTGAACACCGCGTCGTCGAGATGCGGCGAAACAACGAGCCAGCGAGTGGGAGCAGTCATGGCAGAGGGGACTCCATCGTATGCGGCAGCGTCCGCGGTGCGCATCGGCAAGCACGCGGCATGCCCGCGCCGGCGACGCGCCACGACGGCCGGGCGACACGCCGGGAGCGCAGCCGATGAGTGAAAAGATGCGCACGCATGCCGGAAATTGCGCGACGGCCGTCATGTTCGTCGCGATCGCGACGGTGCTGCAGGCGCTCGCGATTCGCTTCGGCGGCGCGAACATGCCGCTCGCGGTGTACTACCCGTTGCTCGCGGCGATCGCCTGGGCGACGTCGTTCCTGTTCGGCCTGATCGCGACGCTCGCGAGCAGCGTGCTCGTGTGGACACTGTTCCTGTCCGATCCGGCCGCGTACGCGATGTCGCTGTCGGAGCGTCTCGTGCGGCTCGGCGAATTTGCGCTGATCGGCGTGCTCGCGTGCGCAGTCGTCGCGGCGGTGCGCCATGCGCGCGTGACGAACGAGCGTGCGCGACGCCGCGAAGCCGCGGCGCGCGCGCAGTTCGAGGCGCTGCTGAATGCGTTGCCGGACGGCGTGATCGCCGCCGATACGAACGCGCGGCTGACCTACGTGAACGCGGCGGCGGCCGCGCTGCTCGGCTGCCGGCCGGACGACGCGGCCGGCCGCGCGCTGCGCGACGTGCTGCAGCTGACCGATCGCGACGGACGGCGCGTGCAGACCTCGGCGCTCGAACATGCGCTCGGCGGCACGCGCACGACCTGCGAGCGCCACTGGCTGCGCGCGGCCGGCGGCGAGCCCG
>NZ_KV786788.1:0-15112 GCF_001806955.1 Burkholderia sp. HMSC10F09 | reverse complement strand
CGCCTGGCCGAACGGCCGGGCCGGCCGCGCCGCGCGGCATGCGCGCGGGTGGCCGGCCGCCGCTGCGTCAGTTCTTGGTGCCGAACAGGCGGTCGCCCGCATCGCCGAGGCCCGGCACGATGTAGGCGTGTTCGTTCAGGTGCGAGTCGAGCGACGCGACGAACAGCTTGACGTCGGGGTGCGCGTCCTGGAACACCTGAACGCCCTCGGGCGCGGCGACGAGCGCGACGAACATGATGTTCGCGGCCGGCACGTTGCGGCGCTTGAGCACGTCGACGGCGTGCACGGCCGAATAGCCGGTCGCGACCATCGGGTCGCACAGGATGAAGATGCGGTCGTCGAGATCGGGCAGCCGCACGAGATATTCGACCGGCCGATGATCGTCCGCACGATAGACGCCGATATGGCCGACGCGCGCGGACGGGATCAGGTCGAGCAGGCCGTCCGACATCCCGACGCCCGCGCGCAGCACGGGCACGATCGCGAGCTTCTTGCCCGCGATCACCGGCGCGTCGATCTCGACGAGCGGGGTTTCGACCCGCTTCGTCGTGATCGGCAGATTGCGGGTGATCTCGTAGCCCATCAGCAGCGTGATCTCGCGCAGCAGTTCGCGGAACGTGCGCGTCGACGTGTCCTTGTCGCGCATGTGCGTGAGCTTGTGCTGGATCAGCGGGTGATCGAGGATGAAGAGATTCGGGAAACGGCTGTCCTGTTTCATGACGGGGGAGCGCCTTGCGGCAAAAGGGGATCGGGAGGGCGGCGGCAGGCGCAAGCCGGTCGCGCACGCATGGTCGCAATTTTACCAAGGCGCGCCGCGCGATCCGGATATTATCGACGTCTCACGACAACCCGCGCGCCGCGCGCGTCCGTGCCACCGGTGCGCGGCGCGACGGAATCCGTGCCGGCGCGCGTCGCAACCCTGGGGAAATCGACGATGGATCTCGGCATCGAAGGAAAGACCGCGCTCGTATGCGCGGCGAGCAAGGGACTCGGGCGCGGCTGCGCGCAGGCGCTGGCCGCCGAAGGCGTGAATCTCGTGATCGTCGCGCGCACGCGCGCGACGCTCGAGGAAACGGCGGAGGAAATTCGCGCGGCATCGAACGTGTCGGTCACGGCCGTCGCGTGCGACATCACGACGCCCGAGGGTCGCGCGGCCGCGCTGGCCGCGTGCCCGCAGCCCGACATTCTCGTGACGAATGCGGGCGGCCCGCCGCCCGGCGACTTCCGCGATTTCTCGCACGACGACTGGATCCGCGCGCTCGAAGCGAACATGCTCACGCCGATCGAGCTGATCCGCGCAACCGTCGACGGCATGATCGCGCGGCGCTTCGGCCGGATCGTCAACATCACGAGCTCGGCCGTGAAGGCGCCGATCGACGTGCTGGCGCTGTCGAACGGCGCGCGCTCGGGGCTGACCGGCTTCGTCGCGGGGCTCGCGCGCAAGGTCGCGCCGCACGGCGTGACGATCAACAACCTGCTGCCGGGGCTGTTCGATACCGACCGCATCGCGACGACGCTCGCGGCGGCCGCGAAGGCGCAAGGCGTGACGGTCGACGAATTGCGTGCGCGGCGCGCGAAGGAAATCCCGGCCGGCCGTCTCGGCACGCGCGAAGAGTTCGGCGCCGCGTGCGCGTTCCTCTGCAGCGTGCATGCCGCGTATATCACCGGCCAGAACTGGCTGCTCGACGGCGGCGCGTACCCCGGCACGTTCTGACGCTGCGCGCGCCGTACCGTCAACGACAATCACAACCCTGAAGGACGAAGGATCTGGAGATGAGCAAACCCCGCATCGCACTGATTGCGCACGACGCGAAGAAGGACGAGATCGTCGCACTCGCGGGCCAATACCGCGCGGTCCTCGCGCAATGCCGGCTGGTCGCCACCGGCACGACGGGCGGCCGGATCGCGGCCGCGCACGGGCTCGAGGTCGAGCGCAAGCTGTCGGGGCCGCTCGGCGGCGACCTGCAGATCGGCGCGGAACTGGCGGACGGGCGCGTCGACGTCGTCGTGTTCCTGCGCGATCCGATGACCGCGCAGCCGCACGATCCCGACATCACCGCGCTCGTGCGCGCGTGCGACGTGCATAACGTGCCGGTCGCGACCAACGTCGCGACCGCGCGGATGCTGCTCGACGATCTGGCGCGGACGATGCAGGACGTCTGTTAGGTCGACGTGAAGGGCGCCGCGACGGCCGGGCTCGCCTGTGCCGCAGCCGTGACGTGCCGGCGCGGCTGTCGCGCAGGCATGCGAGCCGCGGCCCGACGGCGCACCGGTTCCGGCATCGCGGCGCAGCGCAGCCGGCGAAAGCCGGGCGTCAGCCGCGCGTCGCGCGAAGCGTTCGGCAGTCTGCGCGATGCCCCTGCGCGCATGTAGGGATTGCGAAGACGCGCTGCGAAATCGCGCACGACGCGCGAGAATCGCGCGGTGCGTGCGCGCGTCCGAACGAAGGCGTCGCCGTCCGGCCGACGCCGACGCGCCAGCTGCACTGCATTCCCACCCAACGAGGAGCGAAACGATGCCGAAAGCAATCCGATACGACCAGCCCGGCGGCCCGGACGTGATGAAGTGGGTCGACGTCGAGGTCGGCGCGCCGCAGGCGGGCGAAGTCCGCATCAAGCAGCATGCGGTCGGGCTCAACTACATCGACGTGTACTTCCGTACCGGCCTCTATCCGCAGCCGCTGCCCGGCGGCCTCGGCATGGAGGCGGCCGGCGAGGTGGCGGCCGTCGGCCAAGGCGTCGGCGCGCTGAAAGTCGGCGACCGCGTCGCGTACGTCGCGCAGCCGCCCGGCGCCTATGCGCAGGAACGCGTGCTGTCGGCCGAGCGCGTCGTGAAGCTGCCCGACGGCATCGGCTACGACGACGCGGCGTCGGTGATGCTGCAGGGTCTAACTGCCCATTACCTGCTGCGCCGCACGTATCCGGTGAAGGCCGGCGATACGATCCTGATCCACGCGGCTGCCGGCGGCGTGGGGCTGCTCGTGTGCCAGTGGGCGAAGGCGCTCGGCGCGACCGTGATCGGCACGGTCGGCTCCGACGAGAAGGCCGAGCTCGCGAAGGCGCACGGCTGCGATCATCCGATCGTCTATACGCGCGAGAACTTCACGCAGCGCGTGAAGGAGATCACGAACGGCGCGGGCGTGCCCGTCGTCTACGATTCGATCGGCAAGGACACCTACATCGGCTCGCTCGACTGTCTCGCGCCGCTCGGCTATTTCGTCAGCTTCGGCAACGCGTCGGGCCCGCTGCCGCCGATCGACTCGAAGGAATTCTCGTCGCGCGGCTCGCTGTTCTTCACGCGGCCGACGCTGTTCTCGTACATCGCGAAGCGCGCCGATCTCGAATCGGCGGCCGCCGAGCTGTTCGACGTGATCCTGTCGGGCAAGGTGAAGACGAGCATCAATCAGCGCTATCCGCTCGCGGAAGTCGGCCGCGCGCATGCCGATCTCGAAGCGCGCAAGACGACCGGCTCGACGATTCTCGTTCCTTGACCGCCGCTTTTGCCTAGTGCGTGCCGGCGCCGCGCCGGCACGCGTCCTCGCGCGCGGCAGTCGCACTGCCGCCCGTCCTGCCCGCCGTTTTCCAGTTTCCCACCGTTTCGCATCGCCTCGCGTTCGCCGCGTCGTGCGTTTACGCGTTTTTTATATCCACCCGATCACCTTTGATCCGTTCTTTACGCGCCTTCCCATAATGTTCGAGTCGTCCGATTTCGACGACGGAGAACACAAAAATGGATGGGGTTTTCATCGGCGCACTGGCGGTCTTCACCGCGCTGATCCTCGGCTCGATCGCCGGTTGCGAGAAGCTCGCGCAATACGGCCGCGGGGGGCGCGCATGACCTGGATGCTGTGGCTCGCGGGGATGTCCGCCGCGCTGTTGTTCGCGTATCTCGTCTATGCGCTGCTGCGCGCGGAGGACATCGAATGAACGCGAACAACCTGTTTCAGACGCTGCTGTTCATCGCCGTGCTGCTCGCGGCCGCCGTACCGGTCGCGCGCTATCTGACGGCCGTGATGGACGGCAGTTCGCGCGTGGTGCGCGTGTTCGCGCCGCTCGAACGCGTGCTGTATCGCATTGCGGGCGTCGACGCCGGCACCGAGATGAACTGGAAGCAGTATGCGATCGCGACGATCGCGTTCAACGCGCTCGGTGCGCTGTTCCTCTATGCGCTGCTGCGCGTGCAGGGCATGCTGCCCGGCAACCCGCAGCAGTTCGGCGCGATGACCGTCGACGGCGCGTTCAACACGGCCGTCAGCTTCGTCACCAACACGAACTGGCAGGACTACACGCCCGAGCAGACGGTCAGCTACCTGACGCAGATGCTCGGCCTGACCGTGCAGAACTTCCTGTCGGCGGCGACCGGCATCGTCGTCGTGATCGCGCTGATCCGCGGCTTCGCGCGCCACACCGCGCAGACGATCGGCAACTTCTGGGTCGACCTGACGCGCGTGACGCTGTATGTGCTGGTGCCGATGGCGGCGATCGTCGCCGCGCTGCTGATGAGCCAGGGCGTGATCCAGAACCTGAAGACGTACCAGGACGTGCCGGTGCTGCAGGCGAGCACCTATGCGGCGCCGAAGCTCGACGCGCAGGGCAACCCGGTGAAGGACGACAAGGGCAATGCGGTGACGGTGCCCACGCCGCTCACGAAGCAGACGCTCGCGATGGGCCCGGTCGCGTCGCAGGAAGCGATCAAGATGCTCGGCACCAACGGCGGCGGCTTCTTCAACGCGAACTCCGCGCATCCGTTCGAGAACCCGACGCCGTTCTCGAACTTCCTGCAGATCTTCGCGATCCTGATCATCCCGGCCGCGCTCTGTCTCGTGTTCGGCCGCATGATCGGCGATCGCCGGCAGGGCATCGCCGTGCTTGCCGCGATGACGGTCGCCTTCGCGGTCGCGATCGGCGTCGAGGTGAGCGCCGAGCAGGCCGGCAATCCGACGCTCGCTGCACTTCACGTCGACCAGTCGACCAGCGTGCTGCAGCCGGGCGGCAACATGGAAGGCAAGGAAACGCGCTTCGGCATCGCGCAGACCGGCATCTTCACGGTCGCGACCACGGCCGCGTCGTGCGGCGCGGTCGACACGATGCACGATTCGCTGACGCCGCTCGGCGGCCTCGTACCGATGCTGCTGATGCAGCTTGGCGAGGTGGTGTTCGGCGGTGTCGGCTCGGGGCTCTACGGGATGCTCGTGTTCGCGCTGCTTGCGGTGTTCGTCGCGGGGCTGATGATCGGCCGCACGCCCGAATACGTCGGCAAGAAGATCGAGTCGTACGAGATGAAGATGGTGTCGATCGTCGTGCTGCTCACGCCGCTGCTCGTGCTGGTCGGCACGTCGATCGCCGTGCTCGTCGATGCGGGCAGGGCCGGCATCGCGAACCCCGGCCCGCACGGCTTTTCGGAAATCCTCTACGCGTTCAGCTCGGCCGCGAACAACAACGGCAGCGCGTTTGCGGGCCTGACGGTCGGCACGCCGTTCTACAACTGGATGACCGCGATCGCGATGTGGTTCGGCCGCTTCGGCACGATCGTGCCGGTGCTCGCGATCGCCGGCTCGCTCGCGTCGAAGAAGCGCATCGCCGCGACGAGCGGCACGCTGCCCACGCATGGCCCGCTGTTCGTCGTGCTGCTGCTCGGCACGGTGCTGCTGGTCGGCGCGCTGACCTACGTGCCGGCGCTCGCGCTCGGCCCGGGCGTCGAGCATCTGATGATGTGGCTGGGCGCATGACGCGCGGCCGAAACGACAAGGCATCGAAGAGATCGCAATGACTCAACATTCCGCTACCCGCTCCATGTTCGACCCGGCGCTCGTGCGTCCGGCGATCGTGGCGTCGTTCAAGAAACTCACGCCGCGTACGCAGTTCCGCAACCCGGTGATGTTCTGCGTGTACGTCGGCAGCATCCTGACGACGGTGCTATGGATCGCCGCGCTCACGGGGCAGGCCGACGCGCCGGCCGGCTTCATCCTCGCGATCGCGCTGTGGCTGTGGTTCACGGTCCTGTTCGCGAACTTCGCGGAGGCGCTCGCCGAAGGGCGCTCGAAGGCGCAGGCCGCGTCGCTGCGCAGCGCGAAGAAAGACGTGATGGCGAAGAAGCTCAACGAGCCGCATCCGAAGTCGCCGATCCGCATCACGACCGCGTCCGACCTGCGCAAAGGCGACGTCGTGCTGGTCGAGGCCGGCGACGTGATTCCGGCCGACGGCGAGGTCGTCGACGGCGTCGCGTCGGTCGACGAATCGGCGATCACCGGCGAATCGGCGCCGGTGATCCGCGAGTCGGGCGGCGACTTCTCGTCGGTGACGGGCGGCACGCGCGTGCTGTCCGACTGGATCGTCGTGAAGGTGACGGCGAACCCCGGCGAGGCGTTCCTCGACCGGATGATCGCGATGGTCGAAGGCGCGAAGCGCAAGAAGACGCCGAACGAGGTCGCGCTGACGATCCTGCTCGTCGCGCTGACGATCGTGATGCTGCTCGCGACCGCGACGCTGCTGCCGTTCTCGATGTTCTCGGTCGACGCGATGAAAGCCGGCCACGTGGTGACGATCACGGCGCTCGTCGCGCTACTCGTCTGTCTGATCCCGACGACGATCGGCGGCCTGCTGTCTGCGATCGGCGTGGCCGGGATGAGCCGGATGATGCAGGCGAACGTGATCGCGACGTCGGGCCGTGCGGTCGAGGCGGCCGGCGACGTCGACGTGCTGCTGCTCGACAAGACCGGCACGATCACGCTCGGCAACCGTCAGGCGTCGCTGTTCGTGCCGGCGCCGGGCGTGACGGAGGAGGCGCTGGCCGACGCCGCGCAACTGTCGTCGCTCGCCGACGAGACGCCCGAAGGCCGCAGCATCGTCGTGCTCGCGAAGGAGCGCTTCAACATCCGTCAACGCGACATGGCGCAGCTGCATGCGACGTTCCTCGGCTTCTCCGCGCAGACGCGCATGAGCGGCGTCGACCTGCCGGGGCGCGAGATCCGCAAGGGCGCGGCCGACGCGATCAAGCGCTATGTCGAGACGCACGGCAGCCGCTTTCCCGACGAAGTGCGGCGCGCCGTCGACGACGTCGCGCGCCGCGGCAGCACGCCGCTCGTCGTGGCCGAGCTGCAGCAGGGCGCGGCGCGCGTGCTCGGCGTGATCGAGCTGAAGGACATCGTGAAGGGCGGCATCAAGGAGCGCTTCGCGGAGCTGCGCAAGATGGGCATCAAGACCGTGATGGTGACGGGCGACAACCGGCTGACGGCCGCGGCGATCGCGGCGGAGGCGGGCGTCGACGACTTCCTCGCGGAAGCGACGCCGGAAACGAAGCTCGCGACGATCCGCGAGCATCAGGCGGCCGGACGCCTCGTCGCGATGACGGGCGACGGCACCAACGACGCGCCGGCGCTCGCGCAGGCCGACGTCGCGGTCGCGATGAATACAGGCACGCAGGCCGCGAAGGAAGCGGGCAACATGGTCGACCTCGATTCCAACCCGACCAAGCTGATCGAGATCGTCGAGATCGGCAAGCAGATGCTGATGACGCGCGGCTCGCTGACCACATTCTCGATCGCGAACGACATCGCGAAGTATTTCGCGATCATCCCGGCCGCGTTCGTGACCACCTATCCGCAGCTGAAGGTGCTCGACATCATGCATCTGAGCTCGCCCGCGTCGGCGATCCTGTCGGCCGTGATCTTCAACGCGCTGATCATCGTCGCGCTGATTCCGCTCGCGCTGAAGGGCGTCGCGTACCGGCCGCTCGGCGCCGCGTCGCTGCTGCGCCGCAACCTGCTCGTGTACGGCCTCGGCGGCGTGCTGCTGCCGTTCCCGTTCATCAAGCTGATCGACATGACGCTCGCCGCGCTCGGCTGGGCCTGATGCGCCACTCGAAGGAAACATCATGAAATCGTTGATTCGTCCGCTCGTCGTGATTTTTGTCGTGCTGACCGCCGTCACGGGGCTCGCGTATCCCGCGGTGCTGACCGCGTTCGGCCAGGCCGTGTTCCCGTGGCAGGCGAACGGCAGCCTGATCGAGCGCAACGGCCAGGTCGTCGGCTCCGCGCTGATCGGCCAGTCGTTCGATGCGCCGAAGTACTTCTGGGGGCGGCTCTCGGCCACCGCGCCGATGCCGTACAACGCGGCCGGCTCGGGCGGCTCGAACCTCGGCCCGCTGAACCCGTCGCTTGCCGAGCAGGTGAAGGCGCGCATCGCCGCGCTGCGCGATGCGGGCACCGACCTGTCGAAACCGGTGCCGGTCGATCTCGTGACGGCGTCGGCGAGCGGCCTCGATCCGGAGATCACGCCGGCCGCTGCCGCCTACCAGATCGAACGCGTCGCCAACGCGCGCCGTCTCTCGCGCGAGACGGTCGCGCAGCTCGTCGCGGCGAACACGACGGGGCGCCAGTTCGGCGTGCTCGGCGAGCCGCGCGTGAACGTGCTGAAGCTGAATCTCGCGCTCGACGCGGCGCAGGCCGCACACTGAGCATGCGGCGCGGCGCGTGGCGTCCGGTGCGGCGCGTACCGCGCCGGGCGCGGGTTTTTGGACGGCACGCGCGCCGTCTTTGCCTTTTGTGGCGATTTGGACCGACAATGCCCTCACTTGCGCGCTCCCGGGCGCTCCGCCTTCCGCCAGCATGAACCGCCCCGATCCCGATCAACTGCTCGATAAGCTGCAACGCGACGAGGAAAAGCAGCGGCGCGGCCGGCTCAAGATCTTCTTCGGCGCGTCGGCCGGCGTCGGCAAGACCTACGCGATGCTGCAGGCCGCGCGCCAGCGCAGGCAGGACGGCGTCGATGTCGTGGTCGGCATCGTCGAGACGCACGGCCGTGGCGAAACCGCCGCGCTGCTCGACGGCCTCGACGTGCTGCCGCTCGCGCGCATCGACTATCGCGGCCGCACGCTGGCCGAATTCGATCTCGACGCCGCGCTCGCACGCGCGCCGCAACTGATCCTCGTCGACGAGCTCGCGCATTCGAACGTGCAGGGCGCGCGGCACCTGAAGCGCTGGCAGGACGTCTACGAACTGCTCGACGCGGGGATCGACGTCTATACGACCGTCAACGTCCAGCATCTCGAAAGCCTGAACGACGTGGTCGGCGCGATTACCGGCATCCGCGTCTGGGAGACGGTGCCCGACCGCGTGTTCGACGCGGCCGACGAAGTCACGCTGGTCGACCTGCCGGCCGAGGAATTGCTCGCGCGGATGCGCGACGGCAAGGTCTATCTCGCGCAGCAGGCCGAGCGTGCGGTGCGCAACTTCTTCCGCAAGGGCAACCTGATCGCGCTGCGCGAACTGGCGTTGCGGCGCACCGCCGATCGCGTCGACGCGCAGATGCGCGAATACCGTGCGGACCGTTCGATCCAGCGCATCTGGCAGGCGCGCGAACGCTTGCTCGTCTGCGTCGGCCCGGGCCCCGAGGCGCCGACGCTGGTGCGCGCGGCCGCGCGGCTCGCGGCGAGCCTGAAGGCCGACTGGATTGCCGTGTATGTCGAGACGCCGCGCCTGCAGCGGCTGCCCGATGCCGAGCGGCAGCGCACGCTCGACGCACTGAAGCTCGCGGCCGAACTCGGCGCGGAGACGGCCACGCTCGCCGGCGGCGATGCGGTCGCCGCGCTGATCGGCTATGCGAAGGTGCGCAACGTGTCGAAGCTCGTCGCGGGCGGCTCGCAGAAGACCGGCCTCGCGCGCTGGTTCGCACGCCCGTTCGGCGACCAGCTCGCCGAGCGCGCCGGCGACGTCGACCTGATGCTGATCCGTGCGTCGGCGAGCGACGAGGTGCGCGCGGCGCCGCTCGACGCGCGCGTGCGCGACTGGCGCGACGCGTTCGCGCGGCTCGGCGGCCGTCGTTCGCCGCCGCGCCACTATGCGTACGCGGCCGCGATCTGCGCGGCGATCACGGTCGTCGCGAGCGTCGTCGCCGAGCGGCTCGACCTGACCAATCTCGTGATGCTGTACCTGCTCGGCGTCGTGTTCTCCGCGGTGCGGCTCGGCCGCGGCCCGGGCGTGCTGCAGTCGTTCCTGTCGGTGGCCGCGTTCGATTTCTTCTTCGTGCCGCCGCGCATGTCGCTGTCGGTCAGCGATACGCAGTACCTGCTGACCTTCTTCGGGATGCTGCTGACGTCGCTGGTGATCAGCCACCTGACGTCGAGCCTCACGCGCGAGGCCGACCTCGCGCAGCGCCGCGAACGCCGTACCGGCGCGATCTACGCGATGGCGCGCGAGCTGGGCGCCGCGCTCACGACCGAGCAGATCGTCGAGATCGGCAGCCGCCATGTGGGCGAGGTGTTCCGCGCGCGCGTTGCGATCCTGCTGCCGGACAGCGCGGACCAGGTGCAGCAGAAGATCGAGGATCCCGACGCGACCGTCACGCTGACCGGCGCCGATCTCGACAGCGACGTCGGCCAGTGGGTATACGACCAGCAGAAGCCGGCCGGCCGCGGCACCGACACGCTGCCCGCGACGATCGCGCTGTACTTGCCGCTGAAGGCGCCGATGCGCACGCGCGGCGTGCTCGCGGTTGCGTCGAACGAGCCGCGCGAGCTCGAAGTGCCCGAGCAGCGGCGGATGCTCGACGCGTTCGCCGCGCAGATCGCACTCGCGCTCGAGCGCGTGCATTACGTCGACATCGCGCGCGACGCGCTCGTCAGCATGGAATCCGAGCGGCTGCGCAACTCGCTGCTGTCGGCGATCTCGCACGACCTGCGCACGCCGCTCACGACGATCGTCGGCTTCTCCTCGATGCTCGCGAACGCTCGCGCCGCTGCACCGGCGGGCGACGCGGCCGCTGCCGCGCGCATCGCGCAGCGCGAAGGCGAACTCGTCGACGCGATCCACGACGAAGCGCTGCGCATGACCGGCATCGTCACGAACCTGCTCGACATGGCGCGGCTGCAGGCCGGCAGCCTGCAGCTCAAGCGCCAGTGGTCGCTGCTCGAGGAGACGGTCGGCGCGGCGCTGGCCGCCTGCAAGCGCGTGCTCGCGCGCCATCCGGTGCGCGTCGCGCTGCCGCCCGACCTGCCGCTGCTGCAGATGGACGCGGTACTGATGGAGCGCCTGTTCACCAACCTGTTCGAGAACGCGGCGAAGTACACGCCGCCCGACACGCCGATCGAGATCGGCGCGGAGCGCGTGACCGACGACGGCGCGCCCGACGCAAGACCGTTCGTGCGCGTGCATGTCGACGATCGTGGCCCCGGCCTGCCGGCCGGCATGGAAACGCGGATCTTCGACAAGTTCACGCGCGGCGAGAAGGAATCGGCGACGCCCGGCATCGGGCTCGGCCTCGCGATCTGCCGCGCGATCGTCGAAGCGCACGGCGGTAGAATCGGCGCACTCAACCGCACCGCGCCCGACGGCCGCGTGACGGGCGCGCGCTTCTGGTTCACGCTGCCGGTCGACACGCCGCCGGACACGCCCGCCGCGCCCGACGACGAACCCGACGCGCTGCCCGCGCCATCCTCCTCCGAATCATCGCCCGACCATGAGTGAACCGAGCCTGACCGTCGTTCTGATCGAGGACGAAAAGCAGATCCGCCGCTTCGTGCGCGCCGCGCTCGAAGAGGAGGACATCGCCGTGTTCGAGGCCGAGACGGGCAAGCAGGGGCTGATCGATGCGGCGACGCGCCAGCCCGATCTCGTAATCGTCGATCTCGGCTTGCCCGACACCGACGGGCTCGACGTGATCCGTGAACTGCGCGGCTGGTCCGAGGTGCCGGTGATCGTACTGTCCGCGCGTACGCAGGAAGAGGAGAAGGTCGCCGCGCTCGACGCGGGCGCGGACGACTACCTGACCAAGCCGTTCGGCGTGTCCGAGCTGCGCGCGCGGATCCGTGCGCAACTGCGCCGGCGCAACCAGGGCGGCGCGAACGAATCGCCGAAGGTCAACTTCGGCACCGTGAGCGTCGATCTCGCGCTGCGCCAGGTGTGGCGCGACGGCGAGATCGTCCACCTGACGCCGCTCGAATACCGGCTGCTCGCGACGCTCGTGCGGCACGCGGGGCGCGTGCTCACGCACCGTCAGCTGCTGCGCGACGTGTGGGGACCGTCGCATGTCGAGAGCCATCACTACCTGCGCATCTACATGGCGCACCTGCGGCAGAAGCTCGAGCGCGATCCCGCGCAGCCCGAGCATATCGTCACCGAAACGGGCGTCGGTTACCGGCTGGTCGGCGCCGCGTGAAAGCGGCCCGCGCTGCGTCACGGCGCGGCTTTCGTATGACTTCCGCGGCATCGTGTCCGCCGCGCATCGACACGCGCGGATCCGCACAGCGCCGCCCATTCCCCGTTATGCTCACCGTTCCGGAACAATAAACGAGGAGCGTGCCATGCTCGTCCGTTTCGCTGTCTCTTGCGCCCTGGCATTTGCCGTGTCCGACGCGCTCGCGCAACCGCTGCCGCCCGGGCAGCAGCCGGCGCAGACGTCCCGGCCGGCGCTGGCCAACCCCGCATCGGTCAACTGCGAAAAGCTCGGCGGCCGGCACGTGATCCGCAGCCTGCCGCGCGGGCAGGTCGGCATGTGCGTGTTCAAGGACGGTCGCGTGTGCGAGGAATGGACGCTGTACCGCGACGATCGCTGCGTCGGCGGCGTCGTGCCGAAGCGCGTCGCGCAGTAACGGGGCGGCCGACGCGCATACCGGCGGCTTGCTATACTCGGCGCCGCCCGGGGACGACCCCGGGTCATTCGCTTCAACGGGGACGGCCCCATCCGATACGGAGTGCGTCGAGATGGCGTGGGTATTGTTGTTGATCGCCGGTTTGCTGGAAGTCGCGTGGGCGGCCGGCATGAAGTCGTCGGAAGGTTTCACGAAGCTGGGCCCGTCGGTGTTTACGATCGTCACGGCGCTGGCCAGCTTCGGGCTGCTCGCGGTCGCGATGCGTCAACTGCCGCTCGGTACCGCCTATGCGGTCTGGACGGGCATCGGCGCCGTCGGCGCGTTCGTGTTCGGCATCGTGATGATGGGCGAGGCGCTGACCGTCGCGCGCGTCGCGAGCGCCGCGCTGATCGTCGTCGGGCTGATCGGCCTGAAGCTGTCGTCGGCCGCGTGAGGCCTGCGCCGGCCGCCGCGCCTTGCGCCGCATGGGGGAATTGCGGCGGCCGGACCGATACGCTGTCTATAATGGAACGCATTCGGGTCTGAAAGCCGTTTCGCCGCCGTTCGAGGGCGCGGCGGCATCCTCGGCCGCCACGCGCCGCGCGGCCGCACATATCGATTCGACCCGGCCGATCGGCAAAGGCACGGCACGTGCAAGGGAGAGGGCCATGATCGAAGCCATTTCGCTCGGCGCGGGGCTCGCTTGGGCGAGCGGCCTGCGCCTGTACCTCACCGTGCTGATCGCCGGCGTGCTGGCACGCGTCGGCTGGCTGCATCTGCCCGATACGCTTGCCGTGCTGACCTCGCCGTGGGTGATCGGCGCCGCCGCCGTGCTGGCCGTCACCGAATTCCTCGCCGACAAGATCCCCGCATTCGATTCGCTGTGGGATGCCGTGCATACCTTCATCCGCATCCCGGCCGGCGCCGTGCTCGCGGCCGGCGCGCTCGGCCACGCCGATCCGACGGTGCTGGCGGTCGCGGGCCTCGGGGGCGGCTCGCTCGCCGGCGCCGCGCACGTCGCGAAGGCCGGCACGCGCGCGCTGATCAACCTGTCTCCGGAACCGATCTCGAACTGGGTCGCATCGTCGACCGAGGACGGCCTCGTGTTCGGCGGGCTCGCGCTCGCGTTCTTCGTGCCGCTCGTGTTCCTCGTGCTGCTCGTCGCGTTCATCGCGTGCTCGGCCTGGGCGTTGCCGCGGCTGTGGCGCGGTGTGTCGGGCGGCTTTCGCGGGATGGCGACGCACATGGTGTCGCGGCTGAACTCGATCGGAGGCAAGCGCGATTGACCGAGCCGTCGACGCCCGCGCGCACTGATCTGCGCCCGACTGCACCAGCCGGCCGCTTCGGCCGGCGCGACCTGATCCGCCAGGCCGCGCGGATGACGGCGCGCGACTGGCGCGCCGGCGAGTTGACGCTGCTCGTGCTCGCACTGGTCCTCGCCGTTGCCGCGCTGACGAGCGTCGGCTTTCTCGCCGACCGGCTGCGCCAGGGGCTCGAGCGCGATGCGCGGCAAATGCTCGGCGCCGACTTCGTCGTCCGCGCCGATCATCCGGTCGATCCGTCGTTCGATCGCGAAGCGCGTGCGCTGGGACTGCGCACCGCGACGACGGCCATCTTCCCGAGCATGATCGCGTCGACGTCGGGCGGCGACGCGGCGCCCGCGCGTCTCGCGGCCGTGAAGGCCGTGTCGCCGGCGTATCCGCTGCGCGGCGCGGTCGAGATCGTGCCGGCCGGTGCGACGGCGGCGCGCAAGGCGACCGCCATTCCGGCGCCCGGCACCGTGTGGGCCGACCCGGCGCTGCTCGACGCGCTGCATCTGAAACCCGGCGACGCCGTGCGCGTCGGGCAGCGTACCTTCACGGTGGCCGCCTCGATTTCCCGCGAGCTCGATCGCGGTTTCTCGTTCGTCAATTTCTCGCCGCGGCTGATGATGCGTGCGGACGAACTGGCCGCGACGGGGCTGGCCGGCTACGGCAGCCGCGTCACGTACCGGCTGCTCGTCGCGGGCGCACCGGAGGCCGTCGTGCGCTTCGAAGCCTATGCGCACGCGCGCGTCGACGGCGGCAAGCTGCGCGGCGTCGGCCTCGAATCGCTGCAGGAGGGCCAGCCTCAGGTGCGGCAGACGCTCGATCGCGCGCGTCATTTCCTGACGCTCGTCGCGCTTTTGACCGCGCTGCTCGCGGCGGTCGCGATCGCGATGGCGGCGCAGCGCTATATGCGACGCCACCTCGACGGTTGCGCGACGATGCGCTGCCTCGGCGTGAGCCGCCGTACGCTCGGCGCGCTGTTCGCGCTCGAATTCGCGGGCGTCGGCGTCGTGTCGGGCCTCGCGGGCGCGGCGCTCGGCTACGGCGGCCACTGGGTGCTGCTCGCCGCATTGGGCGGGTTGATCGACGTCGCGCTGCCGGCGCCGACGCCGTGGCCCGCGCTCGTCGGCATCGGCGCCGCGCTGGTGCTGCTGCTCGGTTTCGCACTGCCGCCGCTCGCGCCGCTCACGCGCGTGCCGCCCGTGCGCGTGCTGCGCCGCGACTGGGGCGACGCGTCGCGT
>NZ_KV786787.1:0-1814 GCF_001806955.1 Burkholderia sp. HMSC10F09 | reverse complement strand
CAAACCCTCCACGGTTTCCTGCGATGAACCCAAAATTTGGCTGAAATCGTACCCGCCCGGCGTTCCAGCCGAAATCGACGCGTCTCCGTATCCATCCGTTCCCGACCTCCTCGACGAGAGCTTCACGCAATACCGCGACCGTACGGCATTCGTCTGCATGGGCAAGGCGATTACGTACGGCGAACTCGATGCGCTGTCGCGCCGCTTCGGTGCGTGGCTGCAGTCGCGCGGCCTCGCCCGCGGCGCGCGCGTCGCCATCATGATGCCGAACGTGCTCCAGTATCCGGTCACGATTGCGGCCGTGCTGCGCGCCGGCTATACGGTCGTCAACGTGAACCCGCTTTACACGCCGCGTGAGCTCGAGCATCAGCTGAAGGACAGTGGTGCCGAAGCGATCGTCATTCTCGAGAATTTCGCGTCGACGCTGCAGGCGGTGATTGCGAATACGGCGATCAAGCACGTCGTCGTCGCGTCGATGGGCGATCTGCTCGGCATCAAGGGCTGGATCGTCAACTACGTGGTGCGCAAGGTGAAGAAGATGGTGCCGGCCTGGCAGTTGCCGTCGTTTACGCGCTTCAACGCGGCGCTCGCCGAAGGAGCGCGGCAAACGTTCAAGCCGCCGAAGCTCGGCCCCGACGACGTCGCATTCCTGCAATACACGGGCGGCACGACCGGCGTCGCAAAGGGCGCGACGCTGCTGCACCGGAACATCGTGTCGAACGTGCTGCAGGCCGGCGCGTGGCATCAGCCTGCACACGACAAGTATCCCGACGTGAAACAGTTCGTGACGGTTGTCGCGCTGCCGCTCTATCACGTGTTTGCGCTGACCGTCTGCGGCTTTCTGACGATGCGCACCGGCGGCATGGGCGTGCTGATTCCGAATCCGCGCGACATCGGCGGAATGATCAAGGAGCTGAAGGGCTATCAGATATCGACGATCCCGGCCGTCAACACGCTGTACAACGCGCTGCTGAATCATCCCGACTTCGGCCAACTGGATCTTTCGAAGCTCGTGATTGCGAACGGCGGCGGGATGGCGATCCAGGAAGGCGTCGCGAAGCGCTGGTATGAAAAGACTCATACGGCGATCGTCGAAGGCTACGGGCTGTCCGAAACGTCGCCGGTCGCGACCTGCAATCCGGTCACGGCGACCGAATACAGCGGGACGATCGGGCTGCCGCTGCCCTCGACCGAAGTCACGATTCGCGACGATGCCGGCAACGACGTCCCGCTGGGCGAGCCGGGCGAGATCTGCATCCGCGGGCCGCAAGTGATGGCCGGTTACTGGAACCGCCCGGAGGAAACCGCGAAGGTCATGTGTCCGGACGGATTCTTCAAGACCGGCGACGTCGGTGTGATGGATGCGCGCGGTTACGTGAAGATCGTCGATCGCAAGAAGGACATGATTCTCGTATCCGGCTTCAACGTGTATCCGAACGAAGTCGAAGACGTCGTCGCATCGCATCCGGGCGTGTTCGAAGTGGCCGCGGTCGGCGTGCCGGACGAGCACTCGGGCGAAGCGGTGAAGCTCTTCGTCGTGAAGAAGGATCCGGCGCTGACCGACAAGGATCTGCTTGCGTACTGCAAGGAGCGCCTGACCGGCTACAAGCGGCCGAAGTTCGTCGAATTCCGCACGGAATTGCCGAAGACGAACGTCGGCAAGATCCTGCGGCGAGAACTGCGCGACGGACGCGCGTAACGGCGCAACGCTCGAGCGAGCGGACCGCAGGACGAGCCCGGCCTATGCCGGGCTTTTTGTTTGGTTCATCGCAGGAAACCGTGGAGAGTTTGAGAGCGATTGCGTAACCTGACGC
>NZ_KV786786.1:0-65049 GCF_001806955.1 Burkholderia sp. HMSC10F09 | reverse complement strand
CAGGCCGGCACGGGCCGCCGGTCGCGGCCGGTCCGCGCGGCTGACGCGCCCGCGCGCGGCACAGCGCGAAGGGGCGCGATCATCGCGTCGATTGCTGAGAGAAGGGCGGGCTTTACGGTATAATCCGTTTTTCCCGCGAGCATCCAGCGATGACCAAATATGTTTTCGTCACCGGCGGCGTAGTTTCTTCCCTCGGCAAGGGCATTGCCGCCGCCTCTCTCGCCGCGATCCTCGAATCGCGCGGTCTGAAAGTCACCCTCCTCAAACTCGATCCCTACATCAACGTCGACCCCGGCACGATGAGCCCGTTTCAGCACGGCGAAGTGTTCGTGACGGAAGACGGCGCAGAGACGGATCTCGACCTCGGCCACTATGAGCGCTTCATCAGCACGAAGATGCGCAAGGCCAACAACTTCACGACCGGCCAGATCTACGAATCGGTGATCCGCAAGGAGCGCCGCGGCGACTATCTGGGCAAGACCGTGCAGGTCATCCCGCACATCACGAACGAGATCCAGGCGTTCATCGAGCGCGGCGCGGCGTCGGCCACCTGCGGCGAGCCGGACGTCGCGATCGTCGAGATCGGCGGCACGGTCGGCGACATCGAGTCGCTGCCGTTCCTCGAGGCCGCGCGCCAGATGAGCCTGCGCCTCGGCCGCAACAGCGCGTGCTTCGTGCACCTGACGCTCGTGCCGTACATCGCGACGGCCGGCGAACTGAAGACGAAGCCGACGCAGCACAGCGTGCAGAAGCTGCGCGAGATCGGCATCTCGCCGCACGTGCTGCTGTGCCGTGCCGACCGCCGCATCCCCGACGACGAATCGAAGAAGATCTCGCTGTTCTCGAACGTGCCGGAAGACGCGGTGATCTCCGTGTGGGACGTCGACAGCATCTACAAGATTCCGCAGATGCTGCACGACCAGGGCCTCGACCGCATCATCTGCGAGGAACTGAAGCTGTCGCCGAAGGACGCCGACCTCAGCATGTGGTCGGAGCTCGTCGAGAAGCTCGAGAATCCGAAGCACGAAGTGACGATCGGCATGGTCGGCAAGTACGTCGACCTGACCGAGTCGTACAAGTCGCTGATCGAGGCGCTGCGCCATGCGTCGCTGCACACGTCGACGAAGGTCAACATCGAGTACATCGACTCGGAAGAGATCGAGACGAACGGCGTCGACAGCCTCAAGCATCTCGACGCGGTGCTGGTGCCGGGCGGCTTCGGCCGTCGCGGGACCGAAGGCAAGATCGCGGCGATCCGCTATGCGCGCGAAGCGAAGGTGCCGTATCTCGGCATCTGCCTCGGCATGCAGCTCGCGGTGATCGAATTCGCGCGCGACGTCGTCGGCCTGAAGCAGGCGAACAGCACGGAATTCGATCCGGACACGCCGGAACGCGTGGTCGCGCTGATCACCGAGTGGTACGACCGCGAAGGGAAGGTCGAGACGCGCACGGAGGATTCCGATCTCGGCGGCACGATGCGTCTCGGCTCGCAGCGCTGCCCGATCAAGCCCGGCACGCTCGCGGAAGAGATTTACGGCAAGGACGTGAACGAGCGTCACCGCCACCGTTATGAAGTCAATAACCGCTTCGTGCCCCAGCTCGAAAGCGGCGGCCTTATCATCAGCGCGCGTACCCCGAGCGAGGATCTGCCGGAAATGATGGAACTGCCGCGTTCGATGCACCCGTGGTTCGTCGGCGTACAGTTCCACCCGGAATTCACGTCGACGCCGCGTGACGGTCACCCCCTGTTCAACTCGTTCGTCGAAGCCGCGCTCGCCAACAAGGAAGCGCGCGCCGGAGTGCAAGCATGAAGCTCTGCGATTTCGAGGTCGGTCTCGACAAGCCTTTCTTCCTGATCGCGGGTACCTGCGTCGTCGAATCGGAGCAAATGACGATCGACACCGCCGGCCGGCTGAAGGAGATCTGCGGGAAGCTGAACATTCCGTTCATCTACAAATCGTCGTACGACAAGGCGAACCGCAGTTCCGGCAAGTCGTTTCGCGGCCTCGGAATGGACGAGGGGCTGCGGATCCTGTCCGAGGTGAAGCGTCAGCTCGGGCTGCCGGTGCTGACCGACGTGCATTCGATCGACGAGATCGAGCCGGTCGCGTCGGTCGTCGACGTGCTGCAGACGCCCGCGTTCCTGTGCCGCCAGACGGACTTCATCCACGCGTGCGCGCGCTCGGGCAAGCCGGTCAACATCAAGAAAGGCCAGTTTCTCGCGCCGCACGACATGAAGAACGTGATCGACAAGGCGCGCGATGCCGCGCGTGAGGCCGGTCTCTCGGAAGACCGCTTCATGGCGTGCGAGCGCGGCGTCTCGTTCGGCTACAACAACCTCGTGTCCGACATGCGCTCGCTCGCGATCATGCGCGAGACGAACGCGCCGGTCGTGTTCGACGCGACGCACTCGGTGCAGTTGCCGGGCGGGCAGGGGACGAGCTCGGGCGGCCAGCGCGAGTTCGTGCCGGTGCTCGCACGGGCGGCGGTCGCGACCGGCGTCGCGGGGCTGTTCATGGAAACGCATCCGAATCCGGCCGAAGCGAAGTCGGACGGTCCTAACGCAGTGCCGCTGAACCGGATGAGCGCGCTGCTCGAAACGCTCGTCACGCTCGACCAGGCGGTGAAGCGCGGTCCGTTCCTGGAAAACGATTTCAATTAAAGACCGAATGAACCTTGCGGCGGCTTCGGGCGTCAGTAGCGAAAGCAGTCCCGGCGCGCAGGCCGTCGCAGCTTGAAGAATCCATCGTCATTCTCAGAGGAAACCCATGAGTGCAATCGTAGATATCATCGGCCGCGAGATTCTGGATTCGCGCGGCAACCCCACCGTCGAATGCGACGTGCTGCTCGAATCGGGCACGATGGGCCGCGCGGCGGTGCCGTCGGGCGCGTCCACCGGCTCGCGCGAAGCGATCGAACTGCGTGACGGCGAAGCCGGCCGCTACAACGGCAAGGGCGTGCTGAAGGCCGTCGAGCACATCAACACGGAAATCTCCGAAGCCATCATGGGCCTCGACGCGTCGGAACAGGCGTTCCTCGACAAGACGCTGCTCGAGCTGGACGGTACCGACAACAAGTCGCGCCTCGGCGCGAACGCGATGCTGGCCGTGTCGATGGCCGTCGCGAAGGCGGCGGCCGAGGAAGCCGGCCTGCCGCTGTACCGCTACTTCGGCGGCTCGGGCGCGATGCAGCTGCCGGTCCCGATGATGAACATCGTCAACGGCGGCGCGCACGCGAACAATAGCCTGGACATCCAGGAATTCATGATCGTCCCGGTCAGCCAGCCGACGTTCCGCGAAGCGCTGCGCTGCGGCGCCGAAGTGTTCCACGCGCTGAAGAAGATCCTGAGCGACCGCGGCATGAGCACCGCCGTCGGCGACGAAGGCGGCTTCGCGCCGAACTTCGGCAGCAACGACGAGTGCCTGTCGACGATCCTGCAGGCGATCGAGAAGGCCGGCTATCGCGCGGGCGAAGACGTGCTGCTCGCGCTCGACTGCGCGGCATCCGAGTTCTATCACGACGGCAAGTACCAGCTCGCGGGCGAAGGCCTGCAGCTGTCGTCGGCCGAATTCACCGACTACCTCTCGACGCTCGCCGACAAGTTCCCGATCGTGTCGATCGAAGACGGCATGCACGAAAGCGACTGGGACGGCTGGAAGCTGCTGACCGATCGCCTCGGCAAGAAGGTTCAGCTCGTCGGCGACGATCTGTTCGTCACGAACACGCGAATCCTGAAGGAAGGCATCGAGAAGGGCATCGCGAACTCGATCCTGATCAAGATCAACCAGATCGGTACGCTGACCGAAACGTTCGCAGCGATCGAGATGGCCAAGCGCGCGAGCTACACGGCCGTGATCTCGCACCGCTCGGGCGAAACGGAAGATTCGACGATCGCCGACATCGCGGTCGGCCTGAACGCCGGTCAGATCAAGACGGGTTCGCTGTCGCGCAGCGACCGCATCTCGAAGTACAACCAGTTGCTGCGCATCGAGGAAGATCTCGGCGACATCGCGAGCTACCCGGGCAAATCGGCTTTCTATAACCTGCGCTAACGCGCTACTATCGGGTTCGTCATCTCGACGCCGCTCTGTGCCGACGCGCGGAGCGGCGCTTCTTATATCTGCGTCTTCTACATGCGGCTTGTCACTGTCGTCCTGATTGTCCTGCTGGCGCTCATTCAGTACCCCCTATGGTGGGGACACGGCGGCTGGCTGCGGGTGCACGAGTTGCGTCAGCAACTTGACGACCAGTTGCAGAAGAATGCAGACGAGAAGCTGCGCAACGAGCGCATCGCAGGCGAAGTGCAGGATCTGCAGAGCGGCACGGCCGCCATCGAGGAGCGCGCGCGCTATGAGATGGGGATGGTGAAGGACGGCGAAGTGTTCGTGCAGTTCGTGTCGCCGAATGCGCCGCCCGCGCCGGTCAGCAACACGCCGTCGAATACGTCGACGCGCGGCGTCGTCTCGGCGGCGCCGGTGCGCGTCGTCCCGAACCCGCAGTCGATCGCGAAGCCGTCGCGGCATCACGGCGGCGACAAGGGCAAGGCCGCGCATCATTGAGTGCGACGCGGCCGATTCATTGAAAAAGCGCGGGAAATGCCGCGCTTTTTTATTTCCTGCCGAGTGTCAATCGGCGGCGATTCCGGTGGGCGTTACCACCACCAGCCCGGATAGCCGTAGCTGATGCCGGTTCCCCAGCGATTGCCCCATCCGCCGTAATACCCGCCGTACACCGTGACGGGCGGCGCCGCATAGTACGACCACGCGCGGGCGGCGGCCTCGGCTGCCATCGCGTTGTTCTGGTCGCGCAGCACCTGCTTGTCGATTTCGTCGTAGCGCTTGCGCTCGGCGGCCGACAGCACGGGCGGCTGCCCCGACGATGCGCCCGGCTCCGGCAGCCGGCTCAGGATCGTGGACGACGGCTGCACTGCGCAGCCGGCAACGGCGAGCGTGCCGGCGGCGGCGCTCGTCAGGACGAAGAGGCGAAACGGGCGGTTCATGCGATTCTCCTGCAGCGCGCCGCCGGCGGGAAACGATCGGCGCCGCGGGCCGAGGCCCGGGCGCCTGACCGCAGTGCGGCGCTCTCGTGCGTCATTATGCGCCCGCGCGGTGCGGGCGCGCGCTTCAGTGACGCTGCTCGGCGGCGGGCGTGATGCCGCTCGCGAGTTCGGGTGCCGCGAACAGCTGCGCGACGTCGACCGGATCGAATTCGTAGCGCTGGTTGCAGAACTCGCAGTGGATCTCGACGTGACCGCGTTCGGCGATGACGCTGTCGACTTCGTCGCGGCCGAGCATGCGCAGCATCGCGCCGACCTTCTCGCGCGAGCAGGTGCACTGGAAGCGCGTGCCGGCCGGCTCGAAGTGCTGGACGTTTTCCTGCCAGAAGAGCCGGCGGAACACCACCTCGGGCTCGACCTCGAGCAGCTCCTTCGCGGACAGCGTGCCGCCGAGCGTGCACACGCGTTCCCACGTGTCGATGTCCGTCTCCGCGTTGCGCGGCACGATGCCGCCGTCGCCGGGCAGCTTCTGCAGCAGCATCCCGACCGCGCGATCGCGGTCGGCCGCGAGCCACAGCCGCGTGTCGAGCTGCTCCGAGTGGTGCATGTAGTGTTCGAGCACCTGCGACACCGATTCGAGCGGGCCGTCGGCGCCGTTCAGCGGCACGATGCCCTGATACGGCTGCTGACCCGGCTGCTTGTCGGCCGGATCGAGCGTGATCACGCAGCGGCCGTGGCCGCTCGCATTGACGAGCGTTGCGAAGGTCGCATCGTCGCCGATCGTCTGCGCGGCGTCGCCCGAGAATTTGGCGGTGGCCCGCATCGACAGATCCGAACTGCACTGGACGACCAGCATCTTCACCGGCCCGTCGCCGAAGATCTGCATGATGAGGGTGCCGTTGAACTTCAGGTTCGCGGACAGCAACGCGCACGCGGCCATCATCTCGCCGAGCACGGTGCGCACCGGGGCAGGATAGTCGCGCCGCGCGAGCACTTCGTGCCACGTATTGCGCAGCGAAACGATCTCGCCGCGCACGGGCGCTGCGTTGAACATGAATTTCTGTAACTGGTCGCTCACTCTTGTTCCTTGAAATCCGTGCCGATCAGCCGATCCGCACGAGTTGCTCCTTGAAATGCGCACGCCGCTCGACATACGTCTTCGCGTTCGCGCGCAGCCGCGCAATGTCGTCTGCCGACAGCTCGCGCACGACTTTCGCCGGTGCGCCGAGAATCAGCGAGTTGTCCGGGAACGTCTTGCCTTCCGTCACCACGGCGCCGGCACCGACCAGACAGTTGCGGCCGATCACCGCTCCATTCAAGACCACCGCCTGAATTCCGATCAGCGAACCTTCGCCGATCGTGCAGCCGTGCAGCATCGCCTGGTGGCCGATCGTCACGTTTTCGGCGATCGTCAGCGGATAGCCGGGGTCGGTATGCAGCACCGCACCCTCCTGCACGTTGCTGCCCACGCCGACCGTGATCGTCTCGTTGTCGCCGCGAATCGTCGCGCCGAACCACACGCTCGCGTTTTCCTCGAGCACGACTTTGCCGATGATGGCCGCCGTATCGGCGACGAACACGCTTTCGTGGATCGTCGGGGCCGTATCGCCCAGCTTGTAGATCGTCACGGAGTCTCCTTGTCTCTTCGATGATGGGCGCCGGTAGAATGGCGCGTCTGCGCGGTGCGCCGGTCGCGCCGCAGCGAAAGTCCGTATTGTAAACCGTCGCGTGTGCGCGCTCGCGCGCGCGGCGCGACAGTGTCCCCGTTTTCGAACATGGCGTCTTCTTTTCCCGATGCGACGCAATGCGTGCGCCGCGCCGCGCTCGCCGCGCTGCGTGAATCCGCGCCCGCCGCGAAGGCCGAGCGCGTGCGTGCGCTGTACGACGCGCTCCAGGCCGGGCAGGCCGCGATCGCACCGTCGCTCGCGCTGCCCGAACCGGCCGATCTGCCCGGACGTCCGGCGCGTCCGCCGCTCGTCGAGCCGCGCCGGCTCGAGCGGCGCAGCATGCGCTCGCCCGAAGGGCGCGCGGTGCTGCTGCATGCGCTCGCGCATATCGAATTCAACGCGATCAACCTCGCGCTCGACGCAGTCTGGCGCTTCGCGGGCCAGCCGGACACGTTCTATGCGGACTGGTTGAAAGTGGCGGCCGAGGAGGCCTATCACTTCACGCTGCTGGCCGATCGGCTCGCGGCATTCGGCCATGCGTACGGCGATTTTCCGGCGCACAACGGCCTGTGGGAGATGTGCGAACGGACCAAGGACGACGTGCTCGCACGCATGGCGCTCGTGCCGCGTACGCTCGAAGCGCGCGGCCTCGACGCGTCGCCGCCGATCCGCGCACGGCTCGCGCAGGCGGGCGATCACGCATCGGCCGCGATTCTCGACGTGATCCTGCGCGACGAGATCGGGCATGTCGCGATCGGCAATCGCTGGTTCCGTCACCTGTGCGCGGCCGTCGGCCGCGATCCGGTGCCGACTTACCGGCTGCTGGCCGAGCAGTACCGCGCGCCGCGGCTGCGCGGCCCGTTCAACTTCGACGCGCGCCGCAGCGCGGGCTTCGAGCCGGCCGAACTGGACGAGTTGGCCGCGCAGGACGCCGCGGCCGGGCCGGCGGGCGAGTAGCGCGGCCGCGCGTCGTTCTCGTCAGGCTAGAGAAGTGCCTCGACACGCGCGCGGAACGCCGTACCCCGGCGCGTGCCGGCCTCCGCGATCGCTATAATCGAACGATCATTCTTTTTTTTGGCGGCCGCAATGAATGCCTCGAGTTCCGTTTCCGATTTCGTTACCGTGCGCGGCGTCCGGCTGCATGTGCGGCGCTGGGGCCGGCCCGATGCGCCGACGCTGTTCATGCTGCACGGCTGGATGGATGTCGCCGCTTCGTTCCAGTTCGTCGTCGATGCGCTTGCGGGCGACTGGCAGGTGATCGCACCGGACGCGCGCGGCTTCGGGCTGTCGGACTGGCCGGTCGCGCGGCAGGGCGGCGGTCACTACTGGTTCCACGACTATCTGGCCGACCTCGACGCGCTCGTCGACCACTATGCGCCGACCGGCGCCGTGAACCTGGTCGGCCACAGCATGGGCGCGAACGTCGTGTGTCTCTATGCGGGCGCGCGTCCCGAGCGCGTGCGGCGCGTCGTCGATCTCGAAGGCTTCGGGCTCGCGCCCGCGCGCGCCGAACAGGCGCCGCGCCGGCTGCGCGGCTGGCTCGACGAACTGCGCGAGCCGCCGGCGCTGCGCGCGTACGCGTCGCTCGACGAGGTTGCCGCGCGACTGATCAAGACCAATCCGCGTCTCGCACCGGCACGCGCGGCATTTCTCGCCGCGCATTGGTCGAAGCGCGGCGACGACGGCCTCTACCATCTGCTCGCCGATCCCGCGCACAAGCTGCCGGGGCCGTTGCTGTACCGGCTCGACGAGGTGATGGCGATTTGGGCGAAGGTCAGCGCGAAGGTGCTGCACGTCGAGGCCGTCAATTCGCCGACGCTCGCGCAGCTTGCCGGCGACATCCCGCTGCCCGAGTTCAAGGCGCGTTTCCGCGCATTCCCGGACTGGCGCGAGAAACTGGTCGAGGATGCGGGCCACATGGTGCATCACGACCAGCCCGAGCAGATTGCGGCGCTGATCGAGGCGTTCTGCGCGTAGCGGCGCGGCCGGCAGGCGGCGTGACGGCCGAGCCGGCGCGCGCAGAGGCGGGCGGACAGGCGCGCCGACAGGCGGGCGGCGCAATGCCGCATTGCAGTAGAATGAAGCTTCACCTGCCATGCCGACGATGAACGCCGATCTCCACTGCCATTCCAATGTTTCCGACGGGCTGCTGTCGCCCGCCGACGTCGCGCGCCGCGCGTACGACGGCGGCGTGACACTCTGGGCGCTCACCGATCACGACGAGGTCGGCGGCCAGGCGGCGGCGCGCGCCGAAGCCGAAGCGCTGGGCATGCGCTACCTGAGCGGCGTCGAGATTTCGGTCACGTGGGCGTCGCGTACCGTGCACATCGTCGGCCTGAACATCGATCCGGAGAACGCGGCGCTCGTCGACGGGCTGTTCCGCACGCGCCACGGCCGCGCGGCGCGCGCGCAGGCGATCGGCGCACAGCTCGCGACGCTCGGCATCCCGGGCGCGTACGACGGCGCGCTGAAGTACGTGTCGAACCCGGACCTGATCTCGCGCACGCACTTCGCGCGCTTTCTCGTCGAGAACGGCTACGCGGAATCGACGGCCGACGTGTTCGACCGCCTGCTCGGCGACGGCAAGCCGGGCTTCGTCCCGCACCGCTGGGCGACGCTGTCGGACGCCGTGCAATGGATTCGCGGCGCGGGCGGCGAGGCGATCGTCGCGCACCCGGGCCGCTACCGCTATACGCCGGTCGAATTCGACGCGTTTTTCGGCGAATTCATCGATCTCGGCGGCCGCGCGATCGAAGTCGTGACGGGCAGCCACACGCCGGATCAGTATCGCGAATACGCCGATGTGGCGCGCCGCTTCGGTTTCGAAGCGTCGCGCGGGTCGGACTTTCACGCGCCCGGCGAGGGCCGCGTCGAGCTCGGCGGCCTGCCGCCGCTGCCGTCCGATCTCAAACCGGTCTGGGCACGCTGGCTCTGATGCGCCGCCGCGGTACGCGGCCGTGCGTGCCGCGGCCCGTGCCGGCGTCCGAACTCCTTCTCTTTACGTGCTCCCATGTCCCAGTTCTTCAGGATTCATCCGGATAATCCGCAGCCGCGCCTGATCAAGCAGGCGGTGGAGATCGTCAACAAGGGCGGCGTGGTCGCGATGCCGACCGACTCGAGCTATGCGCTCGCGTGCCACCTCGACGACAAGGACGCGGTCGAGCGCGTGCGCCGCATTCGCGGCCTCGACGAAAAGCAGCATTTGTCGCTGCTCGTGCGCGATCTATCGGAGCTCGCGAACTTCGCGATGGTCGACAATCGCCAGTACCGGCAGATCAAGTCGGTCACGCCGGGGCCGTACGTGTTCATCCTGCAGGCGACGAAGGAAGTGCCGCGCCGGCTGTCGCACCCGTCGCGCAAGACGATCGGGCTGCGCGTGCCCGATCACGCGATCACGCTCGCGCTGCTGGAATCGCTCGGCCAGCCGCTGCTCGGCACGACGCTGATCCTGCCGCCGGACGACGAGCCGCTCAACGATCCCGAGGACATCCGCGCGCGGCTCGAAAAGCAGGTCGATCTCGTGATCGACGGCGGCGCGTGTCCGCGCGAACCGTCGACGGTGATCGACCTGACCGGCGACGTGCCGCAACTCGTGCGCGCAGGGCGCGGCGCACTCGAGCCGTTCGGGCTCACCGCGCCGTAAGCGCGCCGTTTCATTTTTGCGCGGAGGCGCTTGTTACAATAACGCGATATGGATGCTTCCCTGATACAGACCATCGCCGTCTACGCGCTGCCCGTGATCTTCGCGATCACGCTGCACGAGGCGGCGCACGGCTATGCCGCCCGCCTGCTCGGCGACAACACCGCCTACATGATGGGGCGCGTGTCGTTCAATCCGATGCGGCACATCGATCCGCTCGGCACGATCGCCATTCCGCTCGCGATGTATTTCCTGACCGGCGGCATGTTCCTGTTCGGCTATGCGAAGCCGGTGCCCGTCGCCTTCCGCAACCTGCGCGATCCGCGCTGGGGCAGCCTGTGGGTGTCGCTCGCGGGCCCGGCGTGCAACTTCGTGCAGGCGCTGGCGTGGGGCGTGATCGGCATCCTGCTGCGCGCGGCGGGCGTCGACGAGCCGTTCTTCACGCGGATGGCGTTCGCCGGCGTCAGCGCGAACCTCGTGCTCGGCGTGCTGAACCTGTTTCCGCTGCCGCCGCTCGACGGCGGCCGCATCCTCGCGGCGCTGCTGCCGCCGAAACAATCGATCGCGCTGTCGCGTATCGAGCCGTACGGTTTCATCATCGTCCTCGTGCTGGTTGCGACGGGCGTGCTGACGAATTTCTGGCTGCGTCCGCTGGTCAACGTCGGCGCGGACGTCCTGAACGCCATCCTGACTCCTTTGGCCTTGCTTTTCTAACGACAATCATGTTCCCAGATCGTATCTTCTCCGGCATGCGACCCACCGGGTCGCTGCACCTCGGCCATTACCACGGCGTGCTGAAAAACTGGGTGAAACTGCAGTCCGAGTACCCGTGTTTCTTCTGCGTCGTCGACTGGCATGCGCTGACGACGCACTACGAGACGCCCGAGGTCATCGAGAAGAACGTATGGGACGTGCTGATCGACTGGCTCGCCGCCGGCATCGATCCCGCGCAGGCGACGCTGTTCATCCAGAGCAAGGTGCCCGAGCACGCGGAACTCGCGCTGCTGCTCGGCATGAGCACGCCGCTCGGCTGGCTCGAACGCGTGCCGACCTACAAGGAACAGATCGAGAAGCTGAAGGACAAGGATCTGTCGACCTACGGCTTCCTCGGCTACCCGGTGCTGATGGCCGCCGACATCCTGCTGTACCGCGGCTCGCTCGTGCCGGTCGGCGAGGACCAGGTGCCGCACGTCGAGATGACACGCGAGATCGCACGCCGCTTCAACTATCTGTACGGCCGCGAGCCGGGCTTCGAGGAGAAGGCGCTCGAAGCCGCGAAGAAGCTCGGCGGCAAGCGCGCCAAGCTCTACCACGAGCTGCGCAACGCGTATCAGCAGGAAGGCGACGACGAGGCGCTCGAACAGGCGCGGGCGATGCTGCAGGAATCGCAGAGCCTGTCGATGAGCGATCGCGAGCGCCTGTTCGGCTATCTGGAAGGTGCGCGCAAGATCATCCTTGTCGAGCCGCAGGCACTGCTGACCGAAGCGTCGCGGATGCCGGGCCTCGACGGGCAGAAGATGTCGAAGTCGTACGGCAACACGATCGGCCTGCGCGAAGACGCCGAGACGATCACGAAGAAGGTCCGCACGATGCCGACCGATCCGGCGCGCGTGCGCCGCAGCGATCCGGGCGATCCCGACAAGTGCCCGGTGTGGCAGCTGCACCAGGTCTATACCGACGAAGCGACGCACGAGTGGGTGCAGAAGGGCTGCCGTTCGGCCGGCATCGGCTGTCTCGACTGCAAGCAGCCCGTGATCGAAGGCATCCTGCGCGAGCAGCAGCCGATGCTCGAGCGCGCGCAGAAATACATGGACGATCCGTCGCTGCTGCGCGCCATCGTCGCGGACGGCTGCGACAAGGCGCGCAAGCACGCGACCGAAACGATGCGCGACGTGCGCGACGCGATGGGTCTGTCGTACACCTGATCGCATGCATGAACCGATCCTCGCCGCCGCGGGCGGTCATGTCGCCCACACCGAGCCGTCGCGCTGGGTCGTGCGCTGGTCGGCGCTCGTGCGCGCGCACGGCGCGGTACTCGACGTCGCGGCGGGTGGCGGCCGCCATGCGCGCTGGTTTGCGTCGCGCGGGCATCCGGTCGTCGCGCTCGACCGCGATCCGGCGGCGCTCTCCGTCTTGGGCGCAATTCCCGGCGTCGATGCGCGCGATGCCGATCTCGAAGGCGCGCCATGGCCGTTGCCGGCCGATGCGCGGTTCGCGGCCGTCGTCGTCACGCATTATCTGCATCGTCCGCTCTGGCCCCATCTGCTCGAAGCGCTCGAGCCGGGCGGCGTTTTGATCTACGAAACGTTCGCGCGCGGAAACGAAACGGTCGGCAAACCGTCCAACCCTGCGTTCCTGCTTGCGCCGGGCGAGCTGCTGGACGCCGTGCGCGGCCATCTACGGGTGGTCGCGTACGAAGACGGTTTCGTCGCGGCGCCGCGCGAAGCGTTCGTTCAGCGCATCTGCGCGGTGCGCGAGGACGCGACCCCGAAGGCGGGGGCGGGAATTCCACGTTACGGACTGCCCGGCTAATCCGCTACAATCTCAACGTTTACCGGTACACAATCAATCGCGTTTCATGGCTAACGGCACCCAAGACGGCATTCAAATCCGCGGCAGCATCCCCGCGATCGTCACCCCGATGCTCGAAGACGGCAGTCTCGACCTGCCGGCATTTCGCAAACTGATCGACTGGCATATCGAAGAAGGCACCGATGCGCTGGTCGTGGTCGGCACGAGCGGCGAATCCGCGACGCTCAACGTCGAAGAGCACATCCTGATGATCCGCACGGCCGTCGAGCACGCGGCCAAACGCATTCCGATCATCGCGGGCGCGGGCGGCAATTCGACCGCCGAAGCGATCGAGCTGACTAAGCACGCGAAGGCGGTCGGCGCCGATGCGACGCTGCAGGTCGTGCCGTACTACAACAAGCCGACGCAGGAAGGGATGTACCGGCATTTCCGCACGATCGCGGAAGCGGTCGATCTGCCGGTGATTCTCTACAACGTGCCGGGCCGGACGGTGGCCGACATGTCGAACGAAACGATGCTGCGCCTCGCGCAGGTGCCGGGGATCGTCGGCGTGAAGGAAGCGACCGGCAACATCGATCGTGCGGCGCAGCTGATCAAGGCCGCGCCGAAGCATTTCGCGATCTACAGCGGCGACGATCCGACCGCGATCGCGCTGATGCTGCTCGGCGGCCACGGCAACATCTCGGTGACGGCGAACGTCGCGCCGCGCGCGATGAGCGCGCTGTGCCGCGCCGCGCTGGCCGGCGACGTGCAAACTGCGCGCGAGCTGCACATGAAGCTGCTGTCGCTGCACAAGAATCTGTTCATCGAGGCGAACCCGATTCCGGTGAAGTGGGCGCTGCATGCGATGGGCAAGATGCAGGGCGGCATCCGTCTGCCGCTCACGGCGCTCGACGAGCGCTGCCACGATGCCGTGCGTTCGGCACTCGTCGAGGCGGGCGTTCTCGCCTGACACGGAGGCGGCCGCGTCCTGCGGCCGCCGGCTCGACCCCTGATCAACCCGCACCGGCCGGCTCCGTCCGGCGCCGCTCCTGACGAGCGTTCTAGCAAGACGAAGGATTTCATGAAACGTTTCGCCATTTCCTCTCGCGCCATCCAGATGTCGGTGATGGCGCTTGCGCTGGGCGCGCTCGCCGGCTGCGATACGCTGAACGACTACCTGGCTCCCGACCGGGTCAACTACAAGAACACGGGTTCGGCGCCGCCGCTCGCGGTGCCGAGCGACCTGAAGCCGGTGCCGACCACACAGCAGTTCGTCGCGCCGCCGACCAACGCCGGGCTCGGCACGCTGCCGCCGCGCGCCACGACCGCGGCGGGCAACGCGACGGACGGCATTCCGAACGCGCAGGATCCGCTCGGCATGCACATCGAGCGCGACGGCGACCGCCGCTGGCTCGTCGTCGACGGCCGCACGCCGGAGCAACTGTGGCCGATCCTGAAGGAGTTCTGGCAGGAGAACGGCTTCTCGCTGAAGACCGACGCGCCGTCGACCGGCATCATGGTCACCGACTGGGCCGAGAACCGCGCGAACATTCCCGACGACTGGTTCCGCCGCACGATCGGCAAGGTGATCGACTTCGCGTACTCGTCGGGCACGCGCGACCGCTTCCGCACGCTGGTGAGCCGTACCTCGGGCGGCAACACCGACATCTCGATCACGCACAGCGCGATGGAGGAAATGATGGTCGGGCCGCAGGGCGGCACGTCGTCGCGCTGGGAAGAGCGTCCGCGCAACCCCGTGCTCGAAGCGGTGTTCCTGACGAAGCTGATGCAGAAGTTCGGGCTGACCGACGCGCAGGCGAAGCAGTTGCTGACCGATGCGCGTCCGGCCACCGCGCCCGCGCAAGTGGCCGACACGAGCGACGGCGCGGCGACGCTGCAACTGGCCGAATCGTTCGATCGTGCGTGGCTGCGCGTCGGTCTCGCGCTCGACCGGACGAACTTCACGGTCGACAACCGCGACCGCGAGAAGGGCATGTACACGGTCCGTTACGCGAACTCGATGGAAGAGCTCAAGCGCGACGGACTGTTCGGCAAGCTGTTCTACGGTGGGCCGTCGGCCGCGAAGCCGGGCAGGGAGTTCCTGGTCAACGTGCGCGCGCAGGGCAACGGCGGCACGCGGGTCGCGGTCGTCGATGCGAACGGCCAGGTCGACAACTCGTCGGATGCGAAGCGAATCATTTCGCTGCTCCACGCGCAGTTGAACTGAGCGCGTGCGATTCGCCAGCCTGGGAAGCGGCAGCGAAGGCAACGCGCTGGTCGTCGAGGCCACGAGCGGCACGACGACCACGCGCGTGCTGCTCGACTGCGGCTTTTCCGCAAAAGAGGTCGAGCGCCGGCTCGGCCGCCTGAATCTCTGCGTCGACGATCTCGACGCGATCCTCGTCACCCACGAACACAGCGACCATGTCGGCAGCGCGCTGACGCTCGCGCGGCGCGCATCGCTGCCGCTCTACATGAGCTGGGGCACCGCGCGCGCGGCGGGGGCGGACGAAGCCGACGTCGATCTGCGCGTGCTGTGGGGCGACGAAACGGCCACGATCGGCGATCTGGCCGTGATGCCCTATACGGTGCCGCACGACGCGCGCGAACCGCTTCAATTCGTGTTCATGGACGGTTGCCGACGGCTCGGCGTGTTGACCGATGTCGGCATGGCGACGCCGCACATCACGGCCGTGCTGAGCGGCTGCGACGCGCTGGTGCTCGAATCCAATCACGACACGGCGATGCTCGCCGCGAGCCGCTATCCGCAGTCGCTGAAGGCGCGAATCGGCGGCACGCACGGGCACTTGAGCAACGACGCGGCAGCGGGCATTCTGGCGTCGCTGGAACGCAGCCGTCTGCAGCATCTCGTCGCGGCTCACCTTAGTCAGCAGAACAACCGGCCGGAACTGGCGCGCGCGGCGCTGGCCGACGTGCTGGGCACGGACGGCGACGACGTGATCGTCGCGACGCAGGAGGCCGGCTTCGACTGGCTCATGCTCGGCTGAACCTGCGCAGGAGCAGGGCGGGGCGCCGCAGCACGTGGTCCGAGCGCGATTGCAAAAACGACGGACACAAAAAAACCGGCCCTCGGGCCGGTTTTTTTTCAGCTGATGCTGACGCTTACTGGCTTGCGCCCGAAGCCGGAGCAGCCGTCTCTGCCGAAGCAGCCGACGCCACAGCAGCAGCTGCATCGCTCGCAGCAGCGCTCGCCGACGAAGCAGCAGCAGCTGCATCGCTCGCAGCACCGGCAACTGCCGAAGCAGCCGACGAAGCGGCAGCAGCAGCGTCGCTAGCAGCCGACGAAGCGCTTTGGTCAGCGCTCTTGTTGCAAGCAGCCAGTGCAACAGCAGCCAACAGGGAAGCTACGAGGAGGGATTTCTTCATGATCACGTCCTTTTATGGTTAAAGGTAAGCAACAGCGCGAAACAATACCGGTAATGTGCTCCAACACCGACCTGGGCCGCTGGTGGAGACGCACTTCTAGAGCGTGAATCTTCCCTACGGCTTGGGCGGAAATTATATGCACTTTCCTATCGACCGTCGACAAATGCGGGGTCAATACGTTGTCTTTCCCATACAAAATTTGATTCATATGGGCGAACAGTTCGGCTACCACTCATTCCGGTTTCCGACCCGTATCCAGCCCGCACGATACCACTCGTGCAGCAGGGCTGTCATGGAGGGAACCCGGGATAGTGTTACAAACCGTTTCGCCTCCATCTGGCGCTGATTTGCCAGCTCGGGCAGCCATTCTCCGGCCTCCTCGAGCGGTCCTTCCTCGCCGTTGATGAAGTACGAGCGCGCGTTATACAACAATGCAGCGCGTCTGTCGAGACGGATGCCGCGGCGTGATGCCTGCGCAACGAATGCGGCTTCGGGCAATGGCCGTGCCGGCGGCTCGAACACCACGTTCGACTTCGGTTCGCTCAGGTAGCAGCCCAGAAATTCCGCGACGTCGCGCTTGCGCCAGCGAATCGCATCGACGATCTCGGCGACGCGCGCGACCATCGCCGGCGGCAGTTCGGCCGGCGCGGCGACCGCAGGCTGCTTCGGGTCGCGGTAGAGGTCGTCGGCGCCGCTGTCGCGAAGGCCGCCGCGCTCCGCCAGGTAATACAGGAACTGCGCGCCCAGTTCGCCGGCGGACGGCGCGCGAAAGCCGATCGAGCAGGTCATGCATTCGCCTTCGGCGACGCCGTCGTGCGCGATATGCGGCGGCAGATAGAGCATGTCGCCCGGCTCCAGCACCCATTCGTCGGTCGGCTCGAAGTTCGCGAGAATCTTCAGCGGCACGCCGGGCTGCAGCGACAGGTCCTGCTGCGCGCCGATGCGCCAGCGGCGCCGGCCCTCGACCTGCAGCAGGAATACATCATACGAATCGAAGTGCGGGCCGACACCGCCGCCGTTCGTCGCGTAGGAGATCATTAGGTCGTCGAGACGCGCGTCGGGGATGAAGCGGAACCGGTCGAGGAGCGCGCGCGCCGCGTCGACGTGCAGGTCGAGCCCCTGCACGAGCAGCGTCCAGGCATCGCGCGTCACGGCCGGCAGCGAGCCCGGCTCGAACGGACCGTGCGCCAGTTGCCACTTGTTACGAAAATGGGTGATCAGTCGCGATTCGGCGTCATAGTCTGCAGCTAGGTCGAACAGTGCGTCGCGCGTGACGGGCGGCTCTACGCCGGGCATCGCCTGGCGGATCAGCAGCGGCTTTTTCTGCCAGTAGCGGCGCATGAATTGCGCCGGGGTGAGACCGCCGAACAGCGGAGTGGGAAGATCGGGGGGCGGCGCGCCGAGCGGCGCGGCAGCGGCGTTCCGCGGTTCGGCTTGAGACCGGTTGCGCATCGTATAATGAGACTTGTATTTGGGAGAATTGGATGAAAATCGCAAAAAACACTGTCGTGTCTATCGCTTACAAGCTGTCGGATGCGCAAGGCAATCTGATCGAGGAAAGCGACGAGCCGATGGTCTATCTGCACGGCGGCTATGATGGCACGTTCCCCAAGATCGAGGAACAGCTCGATGGCCAGGAGCCCGGCTACCAGACGCAGATCCAGCTCGAGCCGCAGGACGCGTTCGGCGACTACGATCCCGAACTCGTGAAGATCGAGCCGCGCGACCGTTTTCCCGAGCCGCTCGAAGTGGGCATGCAGTTCGAAGGCACGCCGGAAGACGGCGACGAGGAAGTCGACTCGCTGATCTACACGGTCACCGACATCGCCGAAGACAAGGTCGTGCTCGACGGCAACCATCCGCTCGCCGGCATGGCGCTGCGTTTCGCGCTGACCGTGAAGGACGTGCGTGAAGCGACCGAGGAAGAGATCGAACACGAGCACGTGCACGGCGCGGAAGGGCTCGAGATCGTCGACGAGGACGAAGACGACGAAGACGATCGTCCGAACGACGCGTCGCCGTCAGGGCGCACGCTGCACTGAGCTCGCCGGTTCGCCTGGCGTCGCCTGCGGCGGCGCCGGCCATGATGCGCTGCCGGGCGCCGTGCCGTCGCCCTGCAGCGGCGGCGCGACCGACGACGAGTCCGGCAGCGCCGGCAACGCCGGGATCTCCGGCATTTGCGGCAACGGCACGTCGTCGTGCGGGACGAGCGGCAGCGAGGGCGGCACCGGCACATTCTTCGGCACCGTCTGCAAGCTCACGCCGAACGGCGTCTGCCGCGCCGGCGACACGCTCACCTTGACCCACTGATTCGCCGGCTGACGCGGGCCGATCGCGACGCGCGTGACATTTCCCACCGGTTCGCCATCGTCTGCGCGCAGCGGACGGTCGATCAGAAAGCCGTTCGCGAGCGGTTCCGCGCTCGCATGAATGACGAGGATCGGCCCGCGGAATGTCGCCGCTGCCTTGACCAACGTGCGTTTCAGCTCGCGGAATCCGTCGCGCACGCGCGGCCGGTTGAAGCGCAGCCACGCAAAGCGTTCCGCGCGTTCATAGCGATCGAACTGCGGATCGCCCTCGAAAATCACCACCATCGCGCGCGCATCGCGCCGCTTCGCGTATTCGGCCGCATGGTCGACCCAGAACGCGTTGGCGATCACGCGATCCTCGAATTCGCCGTTGCGGCCGCCGGCCGTCAGAAAGTGGTTGTTCGGCGCGGGCGCATTCAGCGCGACGTAGACGACGTCTCCTTGCATCCAGCGCGCGTTTTCGCGATATGGACGGAACCGCGCGACTTCGCTTTCGCGCGTGATCGGCAATGCGTTGCGATCGGGCAGCGCGGATTCGGCGAGCAGCGTCTGCCGCAGGAAGTCCAGTCGCTCGACCGGATCGTAATGCCCGCCCGTCGGTGTCCCGCAGGTCACCCAGTCGTCGTGGCCGGGGACGAATACGAGCGGCACGCGCGACGCGTCGAGGATCGCACTGCGCTGCGTATAGATCGCGTCGCGACACGCTTCTTTCGGTCCCTTCAGGTTGCCCGCATAGACGACGAACGCGAGATTGCGTTCGCGTGCGATCGATTCGAGCATGCGTTGCGCGGCGGGCTCGTCGGCGGGCGTGCTCATGACGCCCGATACGACCGCGAACGAGTAGGGTGCGGCCGCGCGCGCGGCCGGCGCGCCATGCGCGCGGGCCGGCGACAGCACGATTGCCGCTGCGGCGAGCGCAGCCATCGCGCACGCCGGCAGGCGGGGCATCACGCGCTCACGCGCGTGCGTCGCCATCGTGGTCCCGCACGAGTGCGCGCAGCTCGTACAGCAGGTCGAGCGCTTCGCGCGGCTTCAGATCGTCCGGATCGATTTCGCGCAGCTTCTCGAGCGCCGGATGCGGTGCGTCGGGGACGACGGGCGCATCCGCACACTCGAGATCGCCGGGCGCCGGCTGCGCGCTGAACAGGTCGAGCTGCGGCGTTTGCTGTGCCGCCGACTGCTGTTCGAGGTGCGCCAGATGCTTGCGTGCCGCGCGGATCACCGGCGCCGGCACGCCGGCGAGCTGCGCGACCTGCAGCCCGTAGCTCTGATTTGCCGGCCCTTCGTTGACCGCGTGCAGGAACACGATCCCGTGCCCGTGCTCGACGGCCGACAGATGCACGTTGGCCGCCTGCGGGAATTCGAGCGGCAGTTGCGTGAGTTCGAAGTAGTGCGTCGCGAACAGCGTATAGCAGCCGTTGTGTGCGAGCAGGTGGCGCGCAATCGCCCAGGCGAGTGCGAGACCGTCGAACGTCGACGTGCCGCGGCCGATCTCGTCCATCAGCACGAGGCTCTGCGGCGTTGCGTCGTTGAGAATCGCGGCGGCCTCGGTCATCTCGACCATGAACGTCGAGCGGCCGCCTGCCAGATCGTCGGCTGCGCCGATGCGCGTGAAGATCCGGTCGATCGGGCCGAAGCGCGCGGACTTCGCCGGCACGTAGCTGCCGACGTAGGCCATCAGCGCGATCAACGCCGTCTGCCGCATGAACGTCGACTTACCGCCCATGTTCGGGCCCGTGATCAGCAGCAGCTTGCGCTCGGCGCCGAACCGGCAGTCATTCGCGATGAACTGCTCCACCTGCGCTTCGACGACCGGATGCCGGCCCTGTTCGATCTCGATGCCGACTTCGTCGGTGAACGTCGGCGCGACCCAGTCGAGCGCGCGTGCGCGCTCGGCGAACGCGGCGAGCAGATCCAGTTCCGCAAGCGCCGAGGCGACGCGCTGACATTCCGGAATGAACGGCAGCAGCGCCTGCAGCACCGAGTCGTACAGTGCGCGCTCACGCGACAGTGCGCGCTCCTGCGCGGACAGGGCCTTGTCCTCGAACGTCTTCAGTTCGGGCGTGATGTAGCGTTCCGCATTCTTCAGCGTCTGGCGGCGCCGGTAGTCGTCGGGCACCTTGTCGGTCTGGCCGCGCGTGACTTCGATATAGAAGCCGTGCACCTTGTTGTATTCGACGCGCAGGTTCGCAATGCCGGTGCGTGCGCGCTCGCGTGCTTCGAGATCGATCAGGAACTGTCCGCAGTTCTCGGAGATATCGCGCAGCTCGTCGAGCTCGGCATCGTAGCCGCGCGCGATCACGCCGCCGTCGCGCACCATCGCGGCAGGCTCGGGTGCGATCGCGGTCGTCAGCAGGTCAAGGCATTCGGCGGGCGGGGCGAGCGCCGCGTCCAGGCGCGCAAGCGCATCGGCGTTCGCGACGATCGGCTTGATGCGCTCGCGCAGCGCCGGCAGTGCGGCGAACGTATCGCGCAGGCTCGACAGGTCGCGCGGCCGCGCCGAGAGCAGCGCGAGACGCCCGGTGATCCGTTCGACGTCGGCAATCTGGCGCAGGGCACTGCGCAGCGCGTCGAGACTGGCGTCCGCCGGCGCATCGAGCAGCGCGCCGATCGCCTGCTGGCGCGACTGCGCGGCGACGGACGCGCGCGGCGGATGATGTAGCCAGTGGCGCAGCAGGCGGCTGCCCATCGTCGTGCAGCAGGTATCGAGCAGCGAATAGAGCGTCGGCGACTCGGTGCCGCGCAGCGTTTCGGTCAGTTCGAGATTGCGGCGCGTCGCGGGATCGAGGCCGATGTATTCGCTTTCGTTTTCGACTTTCAGGCTGCGCACGTGACGCAGTTGCTGGCCTTGCGTCGCGGCCGCATACAGCAGCAGCGCGCCAGCCGCGCCGCACGCGCTTGTCAGCGAATGCGCACCGAATCCATCGAGGCTCGCGACGTCCAACTGCTCGCACAGACGCTGCGTACCCGAAGCAATATCGAAGTGCCATGTAGGCACGCGCTTGATCGCGCCTGCGCCGGCCGGAATCGCGTCGGTCGCGCCGTCGGCCGTCAGGATTTCGGCCGGCCGGATCCGCTCAAGCGCCGCGCCGAGCTGGTCCGGTTCGATTTCCGCGAGCCGCAGCGCGCCGCTCGCGAGGTTCAGCCATGCGAGGCCGATGTTGACCGCCACGCCGCGCTTGTTGTGCCCGGTACACATCGCGAGCAGGTATACGTCGTTCTTGTCGGACAGCAGCGCCGCGTCCGTCAGCGTGCCCGGTGTGACGACACGCACGACCTTGCGTTCGACCGGGCCCTTCGACGTCGCGGGATCGCCGATCTGTTCGCAGATCGCAACCGACTCGCCCATCTTCACGAGCTTCGCCAGATATTGCTCGACCGCATGGTGCGGCACGCCGGCCATCTTGATCGGATTGCCTGCCGATGCGCCGCGCTGCGTGAGGGTCAGGTCGAGCAGGCGCGCGGCCTTCTCGGCGTCCTCGAAGAACAGCTCGTAGAAATCGCCCATCCGGTAGAAGACGAGCGTGTCGGGATGCTCGGCCTTGATGCGTAGGTACTGCTGCATCATCGGCGTATGATTGCTTATTGCGGCTTCCGTAAGCTGCTGTTTCACTTCCGTAATTTCCTGCACGTCCTTATCCATCAAGGCATTCCGTCCGTTTTGGGGTATCCGCTATCGAATTTCCCCATGTCGCGACATCTTGCGAAATTTCTGTTGTCAGCGTAGCTTTTTGCCTCTGTCACAACACGAGCATACGCCGGGCTACCCCGGCGTATGGCGGAAACCTACGCTGAGGTATGAATGCGGTTTGACGCCCGTACGGCAAAGCAACTTTTGCCCGGTGCACACCTGAATATTGACGGATGTCCGGGTCTTCGGCTGCAGGCGACTGCGTCGCGCCGTAGCTGGATTTACCGTTACAAGTCGCCCGTCGACGGACGTATGCGACAAATCAAGATCGGCGAATGGCCCGCGCTGTCGATCGCCGCGGCGGCCGTTGAGTGGGAGCGCTTGAGGGACGAGCGCAACGCAGGCAACGATCCGGCGCTGAAGAAGCGGCAAGCACACGGTTCTGTCGGCGTAATGGTACAGCAAGGGGATTCGCCGACCGTGCGCGAAATATGTGCGGCATATCTGAAAGGCCACATAGACGTAAATCGAGGCATCAAGGGAGCGACTGAGGTCGCCCGCATGTTTCGAACCATGATCGAAGACATCGCCGACCTGCCGGTTGCCGAGGTGACGCGCGAGCGTGCGTTCGCCAAAATCGACGCCTTTCGGCACATTCCGGTGCAAGCGTCGAAGCTCCGGCTCGAGCTGGGGGCGGCATGGGACTACGCGTTAGACGCCGGCAAGATTCCAGAGTCGACGCCGAACTGGTGGCGTCAAATCATGCGCGGTAGGCTGAGGAGCAACGGCAAGCGTATTCAGGGGCAGCCCGTCGGGACCGTAAAGCGGTTTCTGAATGAGAGTGAGGTTGGGACGTTAATAAACTGGTTGCCGAACTTCAGCCGCAACGTTGAGGACGCTTTGACTCTTTACCTCTGGACCGGAACGCGCGGCGCAGAGATTGCGTCGATGGAGGGCGCGGAGATTAGCGACGAGCCAGACGGCCTGTGGTGGACGATTCCCAAGGCAAAGACGAAGAACGCACGGCATGCGAACGCTACCGACCTGCGAGTGCCGTTGATCGGCCGAGTAGAAGCGATCGTGCGCCGCCGGCTCGCGCGTTATGGCAAGGGATGGTTATTTCCGGCGGAAAGGGGCGGACCGATGCAGCAAAAGGTGTTTGGGCAGGCGGTTCATTTCCATATGCCCTACAGCGAAACGCGGCCGGAGCAGTCTCGGCCGCGGCTACCCGTTACGCATTGGGCACCTCACGACCTGCGTCGGACAGCGCGTACCATGCTGGCGGCGCTCGGCTGTCCATACGAGGTCGGTGAGGCGATCATCGGGCATATGCTGCCCGGAGTCGGCGGCGTTTACAACCGTCACAGGTACGACGCCGAGCGCCGCCAGTGGTTGACGAAGCTGGATGCGAAGCTTGAAGAGCTTACTTCTAAAAGGTCGGACTAGATCCAACAGCCAGCGTCAGATCGGCTGACTCAGTTCAGCCAGTTTCGGCCGTTCAACTCAGATTCGAGGATCGTCGTGCTTCTCGAAGCGGACGTTCAAGGCTGCGGGTATCCGGCTCTCCTCAGAAGTAACATGGGAATGGATGCTGCACGGCACTACAGACATAAGCGGGATGCCGCTGCCACCAGCACGTTGACAATCCTCCCGAACAAATTTCTCTGACAGCGAAAAATATTTGACTCTTGCGAGAAGGAGCCGTATAGTTCCTGACAGCAGCTAGCGGAGACTTTATCTCGTGTTGTTGGGGTGCGAGCCCCGTGGGGAGGAAACTCTCTAATGTTTGCCCGTTCATGTCCTTCTGGACGCGTCGGGATAGGCGGGTTCCGCGAGAACGGAACCCGGTGAGGTAGGTGGGGGACAAGGCACTGTTCACTCCGCGTTTTTGCTGTCCAAAGATGTGCGAGAGGCCGTCACTGTTGTGCGCATGGTGCTCATAACGTAGTAGTGAAGGTCATTCTTTGGAGGTGTAAATGCAAAAACTGAAACAAGCTGCAGAGCAGTGTCCGTCCGATTCGAAGCTCTCTAAGTGGATCGTGCTAATCCGAGTGATTCTTCGGCTCTGCACGGTGCTGTACCACCTGTTTAATGCGGTAGACAAGCTGATTGCCTACCTGCTTAAGCTGGGAGGACATTCGTAAAGGGCTTACCCCCTTATTTTCACTCGCTCTTATGGGAGTACTGCCATGTTAGGCGAGGCTCTTCGACTGGTCCGTGTGTACCACGACCTTTCGCAATCTCAACTGTGCACGGAGCTCGGCGTATCCAATTCGTACGTCTCAGAAATCGAATCAGGCAAGAAGCAGCCTACTTTGGAGCTGCTACAGAAATACTCAGCGGAGTTCGGCATCCCCGTTTCATCGTTGATGTTTTTTGCGGAAAATCTAGACGATCCGAAACCGACGGACAAGCTACGCAAGATGGCTGCTAGTCAAGTGATTTCGTTGCTTCAATGGGTGGAGAATAAGAATGCCCGTAAACGCATCGGCGAAGCTTCTAGCAAGAAGAAGTCGAAGTGAGCGCTATGACATTGATCAAAGCCACCTGTTTCGCGTCGGGTCGCCTGCGCGCCTCTCGAAAGTCTTGGGTGTCAGCTTAGACAAACTCCTGGAACTGTCTCGACGCACTGACAATTACAAGCTCTTCCAGAAAGAAGATGTCGATCCATTTGCACGACATCATCGGAGACGACGAGACATTCAGGAGCCCAAGACGGCACTGAAGAAAGTCCACGAGAGAGTCGCCAAGTTGCTCAAATTTGTTCGCGTACCCGCATATCTTCATTCGGCAGTAAAGGGGGTTTCGTATCGAACAAATGCGCTCGAGCATGCGGAGCGCGGCGTATCTATCCTTACGATGGATATCGCGGATTTTTACCCTTCGACACGCGAATCTCGAGTGTTCGATTTCTTCCGCAATGACTTGAAGTGCGCGCCAGACGTTTCAAGGCTCATGGCGAAATTGCTGACGTGGCGCGGCGTGCTCGCGACGGGTAGCCCTGCAAGTCCTCTCTTGTCTTTCCATTGCAACCGCGCAATGTTCGATGAGATGGCTGCAGTAGCAGTCAAGAACAAGTTCACGTTCACATGTTACGTCGACGACATTACGTTTTCGGGTGTGAACGTTCGACGTGGTTTTGCAAGCGAGATTGCGCGCATTGCTCATCGACACGGTCATCGCATCAAGGAGCACAAGACTCGCTTCTATTGCGCAGGCCAGGCAGGAATCGTCACTGGCGTGGTAGTTGAAGATGGCTCGGTCAGCGTTCCCCACGAGCGACGCCTCAAGGGGCGGCGCATCGAGACAGCCATAGACGGCGCGACAGATCCTGTCGAACGCATCGCGCTTACTGAAAAACTGATGGGCCTTGCTGGCGAGGCGGCGTACCTCGATGAAACGTTCCGTCCGTGGGTGGACTCGATCAGAGGAAAGCTTAAGATACTGCGCCGCTCCTACGCGTCAAGGCGATAACAGATTTGTTCTTGCGTACGCGTGGCGCTGGCACCTCCAAAAGTTGCTGACCCGCTCATCAATGAGGCCATGCGGACGCAAGAAAGTCCGTCAGACTGTCCGTTTAATGTGTGATTCGAGATGGTCGCACGATATTCCCGATGGGCCGCAACGGGTCGATCACCGCCATCGACGACGAGCGGTCGTATTGGCCGAGACCTAACCTGACGTTGACTGACCGGGGAGGTCTCGGCCTATACAACTTACTCGGGCGCATGCGCATTAGCCTTGCGTCGGCCAGTTCCACAGTTCGGCGGGGGCAGAAACTCCGAGGGCGTGCGAGCTTCGGCCCATTCTTCGATTTCCCGAGTAAGCCATCCAACGCGACGACCCGAGAGCGCCCGCGGCTTCGGAAACTGGTCTTGGCGAACCAGTTTATGAATGACGGCGGGCGAAAGCGAGATAGCTGCGGAGACCGATTCAATATCCAGATAGATCGGCTTCATTGCGACGGTCATGCGTTACTGCCCTCGCGCGACGTTGAGTTCCAGTGCGATCGACATCACGTCGAAACCGTCGCGGCGCGTACAGGCGACGACGCGGATCATGTTTGAAGTCATCGTTGGTCTCCGTTGATCTTGGGATGCCACGTTTCGAGCCATGCGCGTACGTGCTTCTTGAAGGCGAAGGTCGAATGCTCGATGTCGACGTGACGTCGACTGAACAGGCAGTTCCACGTACCGTCATCTGCCCGCCAAATCGACACTGCTCCGTGATCGCCTGCGTCGGTACAGGCGCGATGTTGCCGAAGCAGGCGCATTGCATGAGCGGGAGACTGGAAGAAGGGTACGTTGTCGATACGGCCGGCGGCGACGCCCGGAAGGTTGACTAGAGAACCCATCATTGGCCTCCGTGCTTTGAGCTGGTAGGTATTGCGTGATCGAGCTGCATGAGCCCGGTCTCGAGGGTGATGCTGGCAGTCGCCGCCCAAGTGCGGGCTTCCTGCGCCGCTTTATGGCGGGCGAAGGAGCCGACCTCGTTGGCCATCAGGTCCAGTAGCTCGACGTCGGCCGCGTGCGAGATCTCAGTGATCAACGCGCGGATCTCGATGCGAATCGCGTCGAGCCGCGCGAGCTTGCCTTGGCGGGTATCCGCCAAGGCTTCGTTTTTCTGGATCGCTGTTTCGGGCGTCAGCCCATCGTTGTTCGACTGCAACGAAGTGCCGTTGAGGCTCGCCAGTGCGATAGCCGTGCGCTTTTTCGCGTGTTCCCGCTTTCGCGGCAGCGGACGAGGGGTAGAAAGGGCCGGGCGCGAGGTCAATTGGCGACTCCTGTCGGAAACGGCCATGCGGTCGCGGGGTGCAGCCCGCGTTTCGCGGCGGCCGACGTCGTGGCGATCGGTCGAACGTCCAGCAAATCGGCGACGGGCATCAGCGCTGTGTGGACGGCTTCGATGGTTGAAGGTGAGAGCTTGCCGAATCCATCGTCGTGCAGGACCGCTTGCAGCGCCTGCAAAAGTTGCTTGGCCTGCCCGTCAGCGACTTTGCGGGGCGCGTTCGAGCGCGCGGCGGGTTCTGCTGCGGTCGACGCAGCTACACCTGCGTCGCGAGACGTAGAGGACGCAGGAGCCATGTCGAGATGCTTCTTTGTCACGCGGGTCTTGCCGGCCGCAGCAGCTTTTGCCACGCCTTTCTGGAGCCGGTCGAGCGCCTTGTCTGCCCCGTGGTCGCGGATCTGTTCGATCGCGAGCGTGCCCGAGACCGTCCCGTCGCGGACCATCTGGTGCAGTTCCGCTGGCGCATGTTCGAGCAGCGCGACATCACGGACGGTTTGATCTGTGATGTTGAGCCGCTTGCAGATCGTCGCGACGGTCATGCCATGAACGTCACGCAATTCCGCGATAGCCGCGGCCAGATCGAGCGGCGATGACCGCTTGCCTTCGTTGCTGACGATGCCGTCGATGATCATTTCGGCGCGATTGACCGTCTTCGCGTCGCGTACTACGACAGGGATCTTGTGTAGGTTTGCGCCGGCCTCGATTGCCTTGCCGGCCGCGAGGTAGCGATGCTGGCCCTTGTACACGAACAGCAGGTCTTTACCGTCGACCTTTCGCGCGTAGCAATGCAGCGGGGAGCCCTTGTCGAATCCGTTGGCGAGGATCAGCGCGGTCAGGTGCTCGACCCATTCGGGATCGACCGGGCGAATGTTGTCCGCCGGGTCGTAGTGGAGTTGTTCGTACGGCACCATCCAGAGGTCCGCCGACGTCGCGCCGGCTGCGGCAGCGGCGGCTTTGATGTTCCCGGTCGGGATCGGGGCGGTCAGGTCGAGTTGCTGCGTACGGTCGTCCATCATGCGCACCTCCGACGTTGAATCAGGAATTCGAGGCGCGCGACTTCAAGGTCGATGCTCTGGCGGAACAGTCGGAGATAGCGCAACGCGTGCGCGGCGGAATCCTGCAGCGTGTCCGGCGTGATCTCGAGCGGATACAGGTGCGGGAACGACACGGACACGTGGTTGCGACCGTCGCGCGTGACGATCGGGTGGAACGCGGGGCGGGTGTGCATCGACCCGGCGACGACCTCCGCATGCGCCGCTCGCCGCGGTCGGAATGAGTCGTCCGCGCCGGTGGTGTACGTGCCGTCGGCCTGCTTGCAGGGAATCGGCAGAGGCGGCGCTGCATCGGATCCTGCAAGCCAGTACACGAAGCGCAGATCGTGCGGCCGCGGCTGTCGGCGCAGCAGTCCCCCGCGAGCAAGCTTGTCGATGTGCTGAGCTGCAACACCGGCCATGTCGGGGAAGTACGTCTTGCAGACTTCCTCGGATGTCATCGCGCGATTCAATCGCTTGAACACGTCGAGGATGCGAATGGTGAGGTCTGCGCGTTGTGCGGACGTCATGTCGACGAACGGGTTCACGCACTGCGTGGAATCGACCGTGCTCGTCATCATGCGGCCTCCCGAATGGTGAGCGCACGCGGCTTCCGCGGCTTTTTCGCTCGGGTGATCACGGCCGCTGCTGCTGCCTCCAGTGCGCGTTTCGTGTCGCGCAGCCGTGTGATGGCCGAGGCGCAGTCATCTTCGCTTGGATACGAGATTTGAGTTCCGGCTATCTCCGTCCCGTCGAGGATCATGTAGAGCGTGTGGACGCTGTCTGCGAGGGGGCGACGGGCAACGATGTATTTGCCGACGAGGATCGGGGTCGTCGGGCGCTTCGCGTCTCGGTCGTAGCGCACTACGCTCCGAAGGGACAGGGTGTCACGACGCACGACGTCAAAAGGCGGTTCGGCTGTGAATTTGATGCGCGACATGGCGGGTCTCCATGACGCCGGGGCGGGCCGCCCCGGCGTGTCGGGGCGGATTAGACGGTGACTTGATACGCGGTAGTCGGCACGACGGCCGGATCGTCCTGAAACACATTGACGACGACGAATATCAGGCACGCCACGACGGTCCAGCGGAAGACCTTCGACTTCTCAAAGTTGCTTTGGCGTGCCGACTCAGACGGCGCGATGCGCGCTGCTTGCTCGTCCCGAAGCCAATTGCGCCGGGCAGTGGACTGGGGATCGAACATTTTCATAGCTTCTCCGAACGCTGCGAACTGCAGCAGTGGAGTCGAATGTTGGGCATTCCTTCGACTCTTTGCAATAGGAATTCCTAACTTCGATCGCGAAAATATGACAGGACCGCCTAATCGGTGACGACTAATGTTCCTGAAAGGTCTTGAATAAGTCGGACGAAATACTGTATGTTTATACAGTATTCGAGCAGAAGAATTGCCGAGGGGAGAAAGCTACGGGGCTATGTCGAAAGGAGAAATGCGCTGCAGACCGGGGGATTTGGCGATCGTAAGCCGTTGCCAAAACGAGTCACGCATTGGAATGCTAGTGCGGGTTGTGGGCCCGCACAGCACTGCCGATTACGATTGGGACGTGGAGCTTCTTAGCGGCCCGATCAGGGGGCGCGGGATACGCACGGGCCGCGTCGGCGAATACCGCACGGCCGCTGTGTTCGATTGGAACCTCACGCCTCTTCCGGGTCAGGACCATTCAGGTCGAGAAGGTCATCCGGCTGCTGTCCGCGCAGGTCTTCAAACACCTTGAGGGTTTGCAGTAGCGCAACAAAAGCGCTTGACGGAAGCCCGACCTTATCTGCTTCGGTAAGCGCATCGACAAGGGCCTGAGCGTGAGCGCCCAGCTTCTCCTGCTTCTGCGGAGCTGGTGCGTTCGCTCGACGCTCCATCTGTCCTTCGCCTGTCGCGAGCCACCACGGGTCGACATTCAAGAATTCGGCCGCGAGCAGCAAATTGGCGCCCTCCATCTTTTTGGTCTTGCCGCTCAGCCAGTCGCTGACTGACGGGGCACGGACGCGGCACGCGCGTGCCAAGTCGGCCGCCTTCTTTTCGGGCGGCATCTTCATTGCCTGTTCCAAGCGTTCGGCTAGTGTCGTCATTAGGAAAGCCTAACTCAATGCGAATAAGGAATGCCTTGCATTTGATGTAAGGAGCACCTAACATAGCGGTATGAAAACACCATCACCCCTAGACCCGTACGCGTGCGCCGTAATCGATGCATTTGGGGGAACGGCCGCTACTGCCCAACTGTGCCAAGTGCGAATGCCGTCTGTCTCCGAATGGCGAAGAAACGGCATCCCGCGCGCGCGTCTGCTGTTTTTGCGACTGGCGCGCCCTGACTTGTTCGAGGCTCTCGATTCAAAAGCCGAAGAGTCGTAATACGCCCGATGCCGGGACTCGAGTAGCAGTCGAGTCTACGGGATGCATGGATCTTGGCTGAATCGTAATCGCCAGCGTACCGCCCCGACAGGATGAAAGCATCTCCATCCCAAACGCCTCATATGACCTGCCGATACATCGATGGCGCACGCGTGCGCGCGCACGGAAGAGATTCCGCTACTGAATTACCGGAGCTTGGTCCGGACAGAGACTGTGTGTTTCACGGTCGCCTTGATAACCGCTACACAGGAGGCAAGATGAACTGGGTTCGTGGAGTCGTGTATATCACGATGGAAGCTGCCGACGGCGGCGACCCTATGGGCATCCGTGTTATCGCGGGGATGACGGATAACGCGGATGCAGGTTCGGACGTTCTGTCCGCTATCGCCGAAGTGCTCGGGCGGGCGGCAGCTAGCGCGGTTCCCTCTGCCGTGTCTCTTCGTGCCCACAAGCGGAGCAACGAAGCGTGTCGAGCTTCACGCCCGCAAAGTCAAACTCCGGGTGAGGAATCGACGCAGTGACTTTCATTGCTGGCTCGTTGCATAACGGACACATCTGCCCGCCCGGTGCGAGCTTCGCTTCGAGTGCCGCAACACGCGCCTTGAGCGCGTCGATCTCTGCCGGCGCTCCCGAAATGCGTTTCCAGCCCGGTACACGTTCGAGAGTCTTCATGATGTCTTCCAACAATCCCATAGGCTTCCTCGTTCGTTTGTTTTGCGGAACTCGACTGTATCACTCCGTCGCGGCCAGATTCGTTGGTGGAGAGGGCGTACGCCAGATTCAATGCCCGATCAATTTGGAGTTCGCGTCAAAATGACCTGCCGATACGACAGCACTGAATGGCTGGACGTCTTGTACACGTCCGTTCGCAACACGCCCGGCGGCGTTGCCGACGCCGCCAACTATCTCACCGTGCGACGCGGCAAAAACGTCACGACAGAGTCGTTGCGCCTGCGCTTGCGCGGCGTCGGCGATAGCCGCTTGTCGATGGAAATGTTCGAGTTGCTGATCGAGTGGATGCAGGAAAAGACCGAGGCCAAGGCGCACGCACTCGATGCGCTCCATGCACTGAACGCCCGTTTCGGATTGGTCGCAGAGCACGTGGACGAGCACGGTGCCGATGAGGCGCTGGAGCCGGGCGCAATGCGGCTGGTTTCGACGGCGCTGCATCTGCAGGCGCACGTCGGCCGCGTCGCAGACGACGTGACGCGCGCGCTCGAAGATCAGCGGATCGATGATCGCAAGGCCGAAGAGATCATCGCGACGGGCCGAAAGGGACAGCGCCTGTTCCAGCGCCTCATCCATGCCGCCCGCAACCTTGCGAAGCGCCGCCGCCGCTGACATGGAGCGATTCAAACCCGGCATGGGGTGCTGCCGTGTCGCGCGCGAGCAGGTCGAACTGTGCTGCAGCTACTCGCAGCAGCTCGCGTGCGCGACCGCAAGCCTTGCTCATCGCTTTGCCATTGCGCCTGACGACGCTGGCCGATTTCTTGGCGATCTGATGGCGACATTTCCCGATCGCGTCGCCGTGTTTCTTGCGGAGGCGGAGCGAGTCAGTCGCGTTGACGTGTTCATCGCGGCGGCGGCCCGTTTCTGCGGCGCACTTCCCACCAAGCCGGAACGCCACGCGTTCCGCGATCAGATCGTCGGCCAGATTTGCGCGGCCGATCTGTCCGCATTCGATGAGCGTATGTCCGCTGAATGGCGTCGACTTCGCGGCAAATAGAGGAAAGTGCGGATGACGTACCGAATCGCCCTGTCATTTGATCAGCGCATTCCATGCCATTACAGCACCGGCGGAAAGTGCGGCTGTCACTCCTTGTTTAAGCGCGTCAGTTGCGCCGCTCCGCGCGCTTTCGACGAGGTAGTCGCCAAGGGGCGTGACCGCCCGCAGGGATTCCGGGATGGCCTTGAGAATCTCCAGCGCCTTCGCGGTGAGCACGACACCACCGAACGTACCGCCGTTTGTCTCTTGCGCGTAGTCGATGTAGCCGGCGCGTTGGAGCCATCGAAGTGTGTTGCAGAAGAAGTCAAGTTCACGCTCGATGTCGGGATCGGGGGTGCCGTCGAAACGAAAGGAACGCTCTGCGTTGATCCCGTAGTCGGCGGCGACAACGCCTGTCGCCACGGGAAATTGTTCGTAGAGATTCGCCAGTAGCTTGGCCACCAGCAGGTCAAATTTTTCAATGTTCGAGGACACGATGAGCGACTCCAATCATGGGTTTAGTCGAAAGACCTTCCTTTTCGTCGCAGAAGGATACTGGAAAGGTTGGTTTGGGGCGTTAGAGGCCAACGGTGTCGGTCGCCAATTCGCAACAATGGACCGCACAGAAGCGCTCGCTGCTTTCCGCGACGTGTTCGGCCTCGTCCACGTCTGGGGCGAGGACGCGTTGAGGATGGAGTGTCCTCACCATTCGTGTAGTGCTGAGGTTCAGAGCGTCGTCCGCGAGCTCGGGCGGTGTGATGGCATGTCACTCGTTGATATCAGCACGGCTCTGTTTACCGGCGAGATCGGCCAGAACGAGGCGCGATCGGCTGCGGAAGCGTATCTCGCTGGACACTCCAGTTCCGAAGTCGCGGTGGGCGTTGCCGAATTTCTTCTCGATATCAAAGCTAAGCGTCGTGACGCGCTGAGGCGCAGTTGCGGAGCCCGATGCAGCGGGGGAGCAAAGTGACTTTGCAGAGCGTCAGCAGCGGCCTGCGCCGCCGGCATTCAATGCCGCAACGCAAGACGATCGGGACCGATGTGTATAGCGCCGGCCGTAAGGCATGGCGCTCGACCCTCCATCAACGTGAACTGGAAAGGAGAATCGCTGAATGTCGTCGCTAGACCAGATCCGGGCGCAGCTCGCGGCAGCGGGGCATCCGGAATTGCCGGCTGGCCACCCGATCGCGGATGGCAAGCATCATCGCTATGGTCCGCGAAAAAAGTACTGGTACCAGCTGCGCGAGGTAATCAGCAAGGGCGCCGTGATCGGATACGCCGGCACTTACGGTCACTTCTCGGGTGACGATCCCGGTACGGAACGCTTCCGATGGGACGGTGCGCCTTTGAGCGGCGAGGTGCTGGCGGAAACGCGTCGACGTCAGGAAGCCGCCGAGCGCGCGCAGGCCGAGCGGGAGGCGCGGCAGGCGAAGCTCGCTGCCAATCGGGCGCGTGATCAGTGGGAGCGTGCGGCCGAGAGTGGTACGTCCGCATACCTCGAGCGCAAGCAGATCACGGCAGAAGGCGTTCGCTTCGATGATGACGGCACGATGCTGGTGCCGATGTACCAGTACGCCGATGGCGCGCGTCTCGTTGGTCTGCAGAAGATCACGCCGGACGGCGCGAAGCGGTTCAACAAAGGCATGCAAAAGAAGGGTGCAGCCTATCTGTTAGGCGACGTCGGTCCGGACGACAAGATGGTGTTGGTCGCCGAAGGCTACGCGACTGGCCGCTCAATCCGCATGGCGACGCGTGAAGCTTTCGCGCTGTCCGTATGCTTCGATGCTGGCGGCATTCTGCCCGCCGTGCAGCATCTGCGCGCGGCGTATCCGGACGTTCACATTCTCGTTTGCGCAGATGACGACTGGAAGGTCGAGCAGCGCATGCGCGAATGGCTCGCCGAAGAATTCGGGTTCGAGGGCATGTTGACGTTCGATGCGCCGCCTATTCGGATCGAAGCGAAGAACACGTGGTACATGATCGCCGCGCACAAGCGGGCTGACGAGAATGGCATCGAGTACGTCGAGGTGACGTATGGCAACGACGTCCTGCCGCAGCGTCGCAAACGGTTCGAGAACACGGGCCTGAAACGTGCGCATGAAGCGGCAGCGGCCGTCGACGGTGTCACCGTAGTCCATCCCGTGTTTGCGAATCGAGGCGAGCGTAAGCTGACCGACTTCAACGACCTGCACGTCGAGGAGGGCACCGGCGCCGTTGCTCGACAGATCCAGTCCGCGATCCTGTCCGTTCTCGCGCCAGCGAGCGATGAGATCCGGCCGGTCGTTATGGATGCGCCCGCAGCGCCTGCGTCGGCCGCGACGTCCGCTGCCGCCGAACAGAGCGAATGGGACGGTCGTGAAACGGAGAACGGCGCATATACGTGGGAGCGGGATCTTGCCCGCTCGGAAAAGGGCACGCTGCTGCCTACATTGGGGAACGTGCACCTCATTCTGTCGAACCACAAGGCATGGCAGGGCGTCATTGCGCACGACGACTTCGCGGGCCGCGTCGTAAAGCGTAAAGCGCCGCCGTTTCCGCAGGGGGCCACCGGCGAGTGGACGGACATGGACGACTACCGCTGCACGCTCTGGTTGTCGCAGAAATACGGCATATCGGTGCGACCGGACATCGTCATGAGCGCAGTGCTGTTGGTCGCCGATTCGACGCATTTCCATGACGTGCGCGAGTACCTGAATGGTCTCGTGTGGGATGGTGTGGAGCGCGTGCGTCAGATGCCCGCGACGTACCTCCACGTCGAGGATAGCGAGTACGTCCAGCTGGCGTTCATGAAATGGATGATCGCGGCCGTCGCGCGTGTCATGGAGCCGGGCTGCAAGGTCGACAACGTGCTGATCCTCGAAGGCCGGCAGGGTTGGCGCAAATCGACGGCCCTGAAGGTTCTCGCCGGCAAGCAGTGGTTCACCGATACGCCGATCCAGATCGGCAACAAAGACACGTACGCCGTCATGGCTGGCAAATGGATCATCGAGCTGGCTGAACTCGATTCGCTGAACAAGACCGACTCGTCGGCCGCAAAGAGCTTCTTCGCGACCGAAACGGACCGCTTCCGAAACTTCTACGGCAAGCGCGCGACGGACGTCCATCGTCAGTGTGTGTTCGCCGGCTCGGTCAACTTCGATGCGTACCTGAAGGATGAGTCGGGCAACCGGCGTTACTGGCCGCTGCGATGCGGCGGGCTGGTCGACATCGACGGGATCGCGCGTGTGCGCGATCAGCTGTGGGCTGAAGCCGTACACCTGTATCGCTCGGGCGTCGTATGGCACGTCACTGAGGCCGAGCGACCGCTGTTCGAAGTCGAGCAGGCCGAGCGCTACGAAGGTGACGTGTACGAGGATGTGATTGGCAAGCAGCTGGAGTTCGCGCATCGCACGACGATGGAGGAGATTCTGCGCGACGTGCTGAAGCTCGATTCGTCTAAGTGGACGTTGCCCGAGCAGCGACGCATCGGCAAGGCATTGAAGTCGCTCGGTTGGGTTCGCAAGCGCGAATCGACCGGGTCGCGTGGGTGGTTCTATGTGCGCGACGAGCACGAACCGGAGCGCATCCCTGAAACAGTGGCCGCAGGCGATGACGACAGTCCGCTTTGATGTTGTGGCGCGCGGAGTCGGTGTGTTCGGCGCGCTGCTGCGCCAGCCTTGGCGCGCTGTGGACGTCCCAATGTCCCGACGTCCCAAAGCCCGCTCCGTGCGCGCGTGTGTGCATGCGACGTGCGCGACGTAGGCGACGCATGTCGCGCGGGCGCGCGCCCCTGCAAGGCTTTTTCATTGGGACATTGGGACGTTAGGACGGTAAGGAGAAGAGAATGATCGATTTGATGGAGCGAGCGGGTGTCGCGATGAGCGTTCGTGGTCAGTTCACCGACCCGATTGCCGATCCGAAAGTTACTTTGGGCGCACTCGCCTTTGCGAACGATCTCGGTCGGCTGCTCGTTCGGATCAAGGCGGGGCAGGAGGTCAGGCGCGAGACCGTGCGTCGAGCAACGCTGCTGTTGGCGCAAATGATTCGCACGTCTGGCCGGTTCAAGCGCAACCGCTTCACCGGTTTGAATCGAGACGATCGTCGCGAGCAGCGCTCGGGACACGAGGTAGAGCGTGCGAGGGCCGACATCGTCGAGCGATTTGCGCTGCGGTTGCTCGATGAATGGGTCAATGATCAGTGCGTGCAGTGCGAGGGGCGCGGCGTGGTGCGCCGGGGCGGTCGGTATATCTGCCCCGATTGCTCCGGGTCAGGCAAGCGTCCGATCGATGAGGCGGCACGCGCGCACGCGCTCGGTATCCCGCTTGTCGACTACCGACGACACTGGACGCGTCGCTTTCACGACATGCTCGCGCTGCTCGATAGCGTGAATGGATCGGTGTACGACACAATGCGCCGGCAATTGCGAGAATGAAACGTCTTCCATTCCAAGAGCGGATCGCGTAAACTTCGCACATCCTTTACCGCATCACTGGATGTTCGCTGGCACCGCGCGTTAGTCGTGCAAACCTCTCGGGACATAAGAACACATAGCGGAGCCCGTTAGGTCGTGTGGGGGCGTTCGCCCTCACGAAACGAATTCCAAAGCCCTGAGTGCGAAAGCCCTCAGGGCTTTTGCTTTTGGGGCATGCGTGCCTGTTGAGGTGTCTGATGAGAAACGATCGATTTGTCGCCGCGCAACGAGGCTATATGGCGTGGGGAATTATTCAGGCTGACGGCCGGCGTCACGCGCACTATTGTGGTGACGTGATTGCGTGGCATATGGATGCGGATGACGAGCGGCAGGGCGATGCGCGCCAGAGATTTGTCGCTCGACCGGTTCTGTTGACTGAAGCGCCAGAGGGCGTGGTTGTTGCTTATAACGGCCGGCTGTACGGCAAGTGGCGTGAATGGTGCGACTTCGAGTCGTGGCTGCGCTCGGAAGGCTTGGTTGTTGCTGTCCACGACGCGGATCTTGCGCGACGCTTGTATGGGATCGGCGACGAGCTTATCGAGAGCCGTGACCGCGTACCACGATCGAAGGCGAGTGGCGCTGCCGGAGGGGATACGCTACAGGCGTTATCCGCAGCGCTGAGCACATGCAGTGGATTCGCTGATCGAATTTCCTGCGCGATCCAGACACGCGTCTGCTCGGGGCTGGTAGCAGACGCATTGAACGAAGTGGCGGTGACCGAAATGGTTAGTCTTTCAGCACGAGCGGCTTTAAATGATCGGGCAGCGTTGCCTTAAATGCTGCTTGGAACTGCTCTCGATAGAGGGCGGTGACGCCGGGCTGGTCGCGTCGTATCTCGTACGCTGAGCGGAGCGCTGCGGCCAGCGGCTCCCAAGTATTCGGCGACAACATCGTCAAATTAGCGAGGGCTTGCAGGATCGAGGTGTTGGCAGCTGCAGTTGCGTCGCGAAGCTGCGTGCCTTTGATCAATAGCTGTACCTCGGCACGAAGTCGCTGTACCTCGGCCTGAAGTTGTTCAATTTCCGGCTTATCCATTATTGCTCCGGTGTTGGTTTGTTTGGCCCCGAGCGTGCAATTGTGACACGCCGCGGCCAGCGTACTCAGTGACCGGCTGTACAGAGATATGAAGCCCTGAGTGCGAACGCTCTCAGGGCTTTTTGTATTGGGGCGCTGAAATGCGAATCGAGTCGACGAGCGCCGGGCCGAGCGAGGTCTGGTCGACGTGGGATGAAGATCGAAGCATGGGGCGCGTTACCGCGCGGTGCTTCGTGTTCGACGACGCGCTCGACCGTATCGTGTGGGCGATGGACCGAGCAGGCGACGGTGGGACCGCCGATGTCGCGATCGGTGCGGGTCTGCCTACTTTTTGAGCAGGCGGGGACCCGCTGGGCATCGCCATACGCGGGGGCTCGCACCCGCGTTTTTTCTCTACTGGCGAGTCTCCCTAGGGGGTCATATTCATGCCGACTCAACAGCAGATCGCCGAGCATCTTGATCTTGATCAGTCGGCCGTTTCACGGTTTGTCGACAAGGCTCGGCTCGATTACAAGACCGCGTCGATGGACGAGATTCGCGTCGCGTATATCCGGCACTTGCGCGAAGTCGCTGCCGGCCGCGCGAGCGAGACCGGCATCGATCTCGTCGCCGAGCGCGCGATGACGGAGCGCGTCGACCGCGAGATCAAATTGCTGACGCTGGCCGAGAAGAAAGGGCAGCTCGTCAACGCGGCGCAGCTGGAACAGGCATACGGCCTGATGGTCGGCGCTTTTCAAACGGAACTGCTGTCGCTCGCCGACAAGCTGGTGCAGGAGCTGCACGCGCTATACGGCGTCCACGTCGACGTCGAATGGTTGAACGAGCATATCTATGGATGCCTTGAGCAGCTTTCTGAATACGACCCAGACGGTGCACGCAGTGATTCGCCGGATCGCGAAGATGCTGCGTCCACCGGAGCGGATCGGGACGACCGAATGGGCGCGCAAGCATCGGAGGATGAGCGCGAAAGCGACCGCTACGCCGGGGCGCTATAACCCGGCCATCACGCCGTGGGTGTTTGGCATGCACGACGCGCTGGACGATCCGAACGTGCGGAAGGTTGTGTGCATGAAATCGGCGCAGGTCGCGTGGACGGACGGCGTCCTGCTGAACTACATCGGCAAGCGGATCGACGTCGATCCGTGTCCGATGATCGTGATGTTCCCGAAAGAGAAGACGGCGAAGAAGTTCAACCTCGAAAAGTTCGAACCGATGGTCGAGGTGACGCCTCGGCTTTCGGCCAAACTGCCGGTGCATTCGGCGCGGGATAAAAACAACCTGTGGGATCACAAGACGTTCGCCCGTGGCTTCCTGAAGTTCATCACGTCGAATGCGCCGGACGAAGTGAAGTCGACGCCGGCCCCGGTCGTGGCCGTCGAAGAGCCGGACGACGCGAACACGAACGTGCGCGAGCAGGGCGACTCGATCACGCTGCTCGAGGAGCGGAACAAGAGCTATTCGGCCCGGCGCCGCAAGATGATCTTGGGCGGTACGCCGACTGTCGACGGCCTGTCGCGGATCCAGCAGGCATACGCGGCGTCCGATCAGCGCGTGTATCTGGTGCCGTGTCCCGACTGCGACGAAGAGCACGAACTTGCATGGGAAAACGTCACGTGGAGCGAGGACGCGGATGTCGTGCACGAGGTGTACGGCCGCGCTCGGCCGGAGTCGGCCCGCTATACCTGTCCGCATTGTGGTTCGTTGTGGGACGACGCGGCACGCATTCGTGCGGTACGCCGCGGGCGGTGGGTCGCCACTGCGCCGTTTCACGGTGTCGCCGGCTTTCGTATCAACGAGCTGGTGTCGCCGTTTCCCGGCTCCAACATGGCCGAACTGGTCAAGAAGTGGCTGACGGCCGAGAAGGCGCTGCGCGAGGGCGACGACACGAAAATGCGCTCGTTCGTGAACAACTCGCAGGGCCGGCCGTACAAGTACAAGAGCGACCTGCCCGAGCTCGATGTGCTCGCCGAACGGGCGCTGCCGTACGACGAACTGACAGTGCCGGCCGGCGGCCTGCTGCTGACGCTCGGCGTCGACGTGCAGCACGACCGTCTGGCGATCATCCTTCGCGCATGGGGGCGCGGCGAGGAAAGCTGGCTCGTCGCGTGGGGCGAGATCCACGGCAACGTGCTCGAGCAACAGCAGGATCCGCTCGTCGGCGGCGTATGGGGTGCGCTCACGACGCTTCTGACGCACGGCTACCGGCATGAAAACGGCTGGCTGCTGCGCGTGCGCGCGACGTCGATCGACTCGTCGGACGGCTCCACGTCGGACGCCGTCTACAAGTACGTGCGCGCGGCGCAACAGGCCGGGCATCACGTGATGGCGGTCAAGGGCAGCAGCAACCCGGACGCGGAGATCTTCAGCGTGCCGAAGGCATCGATCGATTCGACCCGGAACAACAGCAAGGCCGCGAAGTACGGTCTGCGCCCGTACATGGTCGGCGTGAGCCGCGCGAAGGATCTGATTCTGGAAAACCGGCTGAAGCTCGAAGGCGACGGGCCGGGCCGCATGCACTGGTATCGCGACGTACGCGGCGACTACCTGTCGCAGCTCACGGCCGAGGTGAAGGTGCCGGGGCCGCGCGGCGGCAAGCGCGTGTGGCAAAAGAAGGCCGGTGCGAGAAACGAGGCGCTGGACTGCGAAGGCTACGCGCTCCATGCGGCTCGCAGCGTCAAGGTTCATCTGATGAAGGAGGAGCACTGGCAACTGGAACAGCACCGTGTCTCTCAGGTTTCGTTGTTCGACGCGGTTCCCGTGTTGGAAACGTTGCCTTCGGTGCTACCGGTTGAGCCGTTGCCCGATCCGCCGGCCGAACCGGTTGCCGTCGAGAACCCGCGGCTCGCGCCGCAAGCTGCAAAACCCACCGAAACCCCGCCACCGAGCGGGGTTTCGCGCATTCAGGGGCGTCGAGTCGGGCGGTCGAGCTACCTGTCGCGACGCTAGGAGGTGTTCATGGCATACACAAAGCAGGATCTGGAGCGTATCCAGTCGGCGATCGCTAAAGGCGAGCTGGAAGTCCAGTACGCGGATCGACGAGTGAAATATCGCTCGATCGCCGAGCTGCGCGAAGCGCGCACCGAGATCATTCGCGATCTGAGCGGCGCTGCAGGGCGCTCAACGATCTTCCGGCTGCGGCACGCGGGCAAGGGGGTGCGATGAGTCGCACGTATCCCACGCTCGCCCGGCGTGGCTTCGTGGTGCCGACGCGGTTGAAGGCGGCGGCATACGAATCGGCGAGCACCGTAGGGGCGCGGGCGAAGTCGTGGCGAGTATCAGGGGCGGGGCCGAACACGGCTGCCGTGCAAAACCTGTCGCTCATGCGTTCTCGCGCGCGCGACGCGATCCGAAACGACCCGTGGGCCAAGACGGCGATCGCGCGACTCGTTTCGAACACGATCGGCACGGGCATTCAAGCGCATCCGCAGCATCCGAACGATGCAGTGCGCAAGATGCAAAAGCAACTTTGGGAGGACAGCGGGCACGAGATCGACGCCGACGACGTGTTCGACATCGCGGGCATCCAGACGCTGGCCGCACGGTCGTTTTTCAGCGACGGCGAGGTGCTGGTACGTCGCCGGATGCGCAGCCCGCGCGACGGGCTCGCGGTGCCGATACAGATCCAGCTACTCGAAGGCGATCTGCTGCCGATGGAGAAAAACGAGCTGGTTCCCGGTGGCGAGATCATCAACGGCGTCGAGTTCGACGCAGACGGCCGACGTGTCGCGTATCACCTGCTGCGGCGTCATCCCGGCGAGTACGGGCGCGCATCGATCGCGAACATGCAGACCGTGCGCGTGCCGGCCGATGAGATTGCGCACGTCTTTCTCGCGCTTCGGCCCGGTCAGGTGCGCGGCGTTCCGGAGCTGTCGACCGTGCTGCTTCGGCTGAAGTCACTCGACAACTTCGATGACGCGGTGCTGTTTCGACAGGAGGTCAGCAACCTCTTTGCCGGCTTCATCACGAAGCCGCCGACCGAGCCGGGCATGCCGGGCGATCCGGTGACCGGCGGCGCCATGCAGTACGACGTCGACGGGTTCTCGCCCGTCGTTTCGCTCGAGCCGGGCAGCATGCAGGAGCTTGCGCCCGGCGAGGACGTGAAGTTCGCTGCGCCGCCGGGTGCGGGTGCCGACTACGGCCCGTTCATGCGCCAGCAACTGATGGCCGCAGCGGCGTCGGTCGGCATGCCGTACGAAGTGCTGACCGGCGACCTGCGCGACGTGAGCGACCGCGTGCTGCGCGTGATCCTGAACGAGTTCCGCCGCTCGATCGAGCAGCTGCAATGGAACGTGTTCATTCACCAGTTCTGCCGGAAGGTCTGGCGCTGGTGGGTCGATGCTTGCGCGTTGTCGGGTGCGATGCCGATGCCGGACTACTACCGAAACCGGCGCGACTACCTGCGGGTTCGATGGGTGCCGCAGGGCTGGCCGTACATCCATCCCGTGCAGGACGTCACGGCGAAGCGAATGGAGATCCGGGCCGGACTGGCGAGCCGTTCGGGCGCGGTGCTCGCGCGCGGCGACGACCCCGAGCAGGTGGACGACGAGAACGCGGCCGATCTTGCGCGCGAGCTGCGGCTCGGCCTTCGGTACGACACGCTCGAACCGGTCGACGGTGGAGGCGGTTTTTCAAATGGGGATGGCGAATGAAGGGAAAGAAGCGTTGGTGGGACATCCGGGCGCAGGCGAACGCGGCCGGCGAGCAGGTGGCCGAGATCCGGATCTACGGCGATATCGGCTTCTGGGGTACGGACGCAGAACTGTTCGCGTCGAAGCTCGATGAGGTCGCCGCAACGGCGACGTCGATCGTCGTGGCCGTGAATTCGATGGGCGGCGACGTGTTCGACGCATTCACGATCTACAACGCGCTGCGTCGGCACGCCGGCAAGGTGACGGGCCGCGTCGACGGCGTCGCTGCATCGGCGGCATCGCTGATTCTGATGGCGTGCGACGAGATCGTGATGCCGTCGAACGCGATGCTGATGATTCACAACCCGCACACGGTCGCAGCCGGCGAGGCCGCGGACCTGCGCAAGCTCGCGGACCTGCTCGACAGCACGTCGGACAACATGCTCGCGGCTTACGTCGAGCGCAGCGGCCGGACCGAGGACGAAGTGCGGGCCATCATGGACGCGGAAACGTGGCTCACCGCCGCGCAGGCGCAGGAGCAGGGGTTCTGCGACACGATCGCCGAGCCGATCCGTATCGCGGCGTATGCGGGCGCTGCGCGACACGTCGCGCGGTTCGCGGCCGTGCCGGATCCGATCCGTGCGCTGCTTACCGATGATGCTGAAGCGCCGCCCGTTCCTGAGCCGCAGCCGACCCTGGCGCCGGCACCGCAGGCGGCGCCGGACGTAACGGCGCTTGCGTCGCACGTGTATGCCGCGTGCCGTGACGCGCGCATCGAGCACTGCGCCGAAGGCATCGTACTGGCGACCGGACTGCGCGATCGCGCGACGGTCGATGCGGCGATCCGCAACGCGCAGGACATTGCAGGCATCTGTCTCGCGGCGAATCTGACCGAGCTGACAGCGGGCTTCGTGGCGGACGGCCTGTCGCCCGATCAGGTTCGCGCACGGCTGTTCGAGCGTGTGACCGCGTCGCAGACGCGGATCAATCATCGCGCTCAACCGGTCGCACCGGCCGAGTCGACCGTGGTCGCGAACGCGCCGCGAGCGGCGTCCATCTACGCGGCTCGCAAGAGCGGCAAGTAATTTTGACGTTACCCGAGGAGGGAAAACTCATGTCGAACGTGAAGCAACAAGGCGTGCTGACGGCCGAATTTCTCGTGTCGGAAGGCAACGGGCAAATTTCGCGCGAGCGCATCGTGGTCAAGGCAGGGCCGGCGCTGCCGGCCGGACAGGTGCTCGGCGTGACGAGCACCGGTGAGTATGCGCCGTATGACAACGCGGCGAACGACGGCTCGGAAGTCGCGGCGGCAGTGCTCTATGCGCCGCTGCCGGCCTCCGACGCGCCGCGCCCGGCGACGGGCATCGTGCGGCTCGCCGAGGTCGCCGGTGCGCTGCTGACGGGGCTCGACGTTGCCGGCCGCAGCGATCTCGCCGAGCGGCACGTGATCGTCCGCTGACCGTCGTAAGCGCCATTCAGGGCCACGCACTACGCGTGGCCTTTTTTGTATCCACTTCATGTTGGAGGTTGTATGGCGGACATCGCCCTGTTTCAAGACGACGCCTTCTCGCTGTCGTCCCTGAGTGCTGCGATCAACGAGCAACCGTATGTGCCGGGCCGTATCGGTACGCTCCGCCTGTTCGAAGAGGACGGCATCACGACGACGACGGTGCAGATCGAGCGCGACGGCGACACGCTGTCGCTCGTCGCGGCCGGCCAGCGCGGTGCACCGGCTGCTGTTGTCGCGGGTAGCAAGCGCAGCATGATCCCGTTCAATACGGTGCACCTGCCGCAGCGTGCAGTGATCATGGCCGACGAAATCGCGAACCTGCGTGCGTTCGGTTCCGAAACGGAGCTGGAGGCACTGCAAACCGTCGTGAATCGCCGACTCGCCAAGATGCGTCGGCAGCTCGATGCGACGCACGAATTCCACCGCATCGGCGCAATCAAGGGCGCGGTGCTGGACGCTGACGGCAAGACGGTCCTGATCGACCTGCTGAAGTACTTCGGCATCGAGCAAACGGTGATTCCGTTCGAGCTGTCCACTGCGACGACCGAGATTCGTCAGAAGTGCGTCGAGGTGCAGGACGCGATCGAGGACGCGCTCGGTGCGATGACGTACACGGGTGTGCGGGTGCTGTGCGGGCGCGAGTTCTGGAACAAGCTGATCGTCGCGAAGTCGGTGAAGGAAACGTATCTCGCGTCGGTGATGGCCGCGCAGCTGCGTGGCGATGCGCGCGACGCGTTCGACTTCGGCGGCTGCACCTTCGAGCGGTATCGCGGCCGCGTCGGCGACGTCGGCTACGTTGCGGACGACGAAGCGTACGCAGTGCCGGAAGGCGTGCCCGAGTTGTTCATCACGCGCTTCGCGCCGGCCGACTATGTCGAAGCGGTGAACACGACGGGTCTTCCGTACTACGCGAAGCAGGAGCTGATGGACTTCGGCAAGGGCGTCGAGATCGAGGCGCAATCGAACCCGATCCATCTGTGCACGCGCCCGAAGGCGCTGATCAAGCTGAAGGCGTGACGTGGCATTCCGGGATCTGATCTCGGACGTCGACGCTGCGGTGCTGCGCGATCTCGGCGATGCGGATATCACGATCGATGGCCGGCCCGTCGAAGGGATGTTTGCGTCGCCGTGGCTCGGGCCGGATCTCGGCAGCCAGCGCACGCAGCTCGTCGCACCGGTGTTTCATCTGCGCGACCGCGATGCCACTACGGTCCGTCAGGGCAGCATCCTGATCGCAAGCGGCGAGCGTTACCGCGTGCTTGAGGCGCATCCGGACGGCACCGGCTGGACGGTCCTCATTCTCCAGTAGGCGATATGGACGATCTGAAGATCGAAATCGATATCAAAGAGGCGATGGCCGTGCTGCAAGGGTTGTCGCCGTCCGCGATGCAGGGTGCGTGGCGACGGACGTTGCGCAAGACGGCGGGCTGGATCAAGAGCCAGACCGCCAAGGAAGTCGGGGCGGCGACGAAGATCCCGCAGAAGGTGATCCGTAGCCGCCTCTACTTCTTTCTCCGCTCGGCCGATACCGGCAAGGTGTGGCTCGGTTTGAACCCGATCGAAGCGCATCGGCTCGGAAAGGCAACGAAAACGCGCAAGGGCATGCGTGTCGGCCGCCAGTCGTTCGTAGGTGCGTGGCGGCAAACGAAGCGAAAGCCGGATGGCCCGATATACGAGCGTGTCGGCAAGGAGCGGATGCCGTACCGGCTGATCACGGTTTCGTGGCAGCAGTCGGGCGACCCCGCGTTCCGACGTGCGGCCAAGGCATGCGAGGCCCGGCTGATGGTGATTCTCCGTCAGGAAGTGAACTACGAACTGCAGAAGGTGATGCGCCGTGCTTGAGAACCTGAAAGTGCTACACGATGCGATCGAGCGCGGCATGCGCGAGAAGCTGCCCGCGATGAAACGAATCGAGGCGTACCCGCGTCTCGGTCAGAAGATCGACACGCCGCTGATTGCCATCGAACTGAGCGAATTCGAGCCCGGCCACGACGACGGGACGGGCGACGTGCCGCTGATCGCGCGCATGCAGGCCCGCGTCGTGTTCGATCCAATCGCCGAAGGCGCGGAGCTCGACGTGCGCGAGGTGGCAGCGCGCGTTGCGATGGTCGTGCATGGGAACACGTGGGAGCTGCCCATTACGCCGGGCAAGGTCGTGCAGGTCGCCGAGGATCCGTTCCGGCCGCAGCTCGACACGTATTGCGTGTGGCTGGTCGAATGGACGCACGAATTCGGCCTTGGCATGGATATGGGCGACATTCCGGACGGCCCCGCGATTCTGTGGGGCGTCGATCCGGACACGGGCAGCGGCAACGAAGGCCAGTACTGGAATCCGGCCGACGATGGAGGTGGTGCGCCATGAGCGATTACGAGCTGGGCGAGATCGACCGCCGCATGGCTTGCATGGTGCAGCACGGGACGGTCGAGCAGGTCTCGTATCAGCCCCCGCTGTGCCGCGTACGTATCGGCGATTGGGTGAGCGACTGGATGCCGTGGAAGACCGCCGCGGCCGGCATCGTTCGCTTCTGGCGTCCGCCGTCCGTCGGCGAGCAGGCGTCGATGTTTGCACCGTCCGGGGAGCTGGCCGGCGCGTACGCCGCTCCGGGCTATTACTCCGATCAGCATGGCGGTTCGGCACGGTCCAGTCCGTCCGAGACGGCATGGGACTACCCGGATGGCGCGTCGGAAGTCTACGACCATGAGAAGCACGAATACCGCGTCGACGTGCCGGCAGGCGGGCGCATCGTGTTTCGCATCGGTGGCACCGAGCTGGAGCTGCGCGCGGATGGCGTCACGTTGCGCACGAAGCAATTCCTCGGTGACGTGCCGGACTCGACCTTCACTGGCAACACGACGACCGAGAAACTGCTCACTTTCAACGGTGGCATGCAGGGCAAGGGCGGCGGCGATGGTGGTCCGGCAGTTCGCGTGGAGGGCGAGGCGCATTATTCCGGCGACGTCGAGATCGCGGGCAAGTCCTTCCTTGCGCATAAGCATAGAGAGCAGGGGGACGGCGAACTGGTGTCCGTGCCGGTCTGATACCGTGCTCCTGTCGTTCCTGACAGGTATTGGTGGCTAGCCGCATTGTGTATGTTCGGTTGCCGCGGAATCTCGGTCCGCAGGAACGTGCTTAATTCTGTCTGGAGATAGTGAATGAGCGGAGTGGTACAGCAGCAACCTGAGAAGAAGCACATATTCGACTGGTCGTGGGCTGTCATCGTGTCGGTGATCGGCCTGATGTGGTTAGGAATCGCCTACTCGCTTGGGGATGCCTATTACGGCGCGTACCTCGAAGTGTTTTCAGTTGACGATAGCGGCTTCCAAATAGACCGCGCAAAGCACTTGGTGCTCGCAGTGTGGGGCGCATTGAATGCTTCTATTGCGTTGCAAGAATGGCTGGCCAGTACATGGAAACGACTACTGTTGTGCGCCGTCGCAGTAATTGTGTACATCGGATTAGTGTATGGCGCCCGGAAATTAATATCGATTCTGATGCCGCGTATCACGGAGAAATCGGGAGCCGCACTTGAAGTCGTCCGCCGTGCACCGACACTCAGAAAGTGTCTAAGCACAATCATTGTGGTCCTTCTTCTGGCGATCGGCTTCGTCTGGTTTTGCATCTTTCTGCCGCCGTTTATTTCGATCCCTTCTGGTATAGGCGCTGCAATCGGTGAGCACATCGCGAAGCAACACAAAGCGGACTTCGATAAAGGTTGCCTTCGGTCGAGGGCGAAATGCTACGTGGCAACGCGAGATGGAAAAGAGATCGGTCGAGGTTACGAGGTTGCGCAGTCCGCCACGCGCATTGCCTTGTACTACCAAGGCCGTACGATGCAACTGCCGCTTGATGGCGTGCATTTGGAGACGGTAGAGCAGTTGTCCAAATGAGCGGAATGCGCCGAATTTCTTGGCGAACACATGTGAAAAGCAACTTTGCCCCGCTTCGGCGGGGTTTTGTTTTTGAGAGGCCGATCATGGCAAAAGACAACCCGCCGGCTGCTACGCCGGCCGTCGCAAAGTTTCTCGATACGCGGTTCCGTAGCCGCGTGATCGTCTTCCCGAACGGCGACGTGCTGCGTGTCCTGTCTGGCGAGGCGATCGCAAGATCCGCCGCCCAGATCGAATACCTCGATGCGCATCCCGACTTCAAGCGGGTCGAGGAGCGCGGATGAGCCGGTCCGGTGCACTCGTCGGCATGGACCGATGGACCGGTGCGCCGATCACCGGCATCGCGCACTTGAAGCAGAGTCTCGGCGACATCCTCGGCACGCGCAAGGGAACGCGACGGGAATTGCCCGAGTACGGGTCGGACATCCCGCTGATGGTCGATCTTCCGATCACACGCGGATGGATATCTGCCGCACAGGCCGAAGCGGCACGGGCGATCGGCCGATGGGAACCACGAATCAAACTCGCTCAGGTCAAGGTGCTGTCGGTCATCGACGGCAAACCAACATTCGCGATTCGTGGTGAATACGACGGCACGGCTGTGGAAATCGAGGTGCCAACATGACGATTATCGATCTCGCTTCATTGGACCCGCCGGATCTTGTCGAGGTACTCGACTTCGAGGCCGCGTTCCGAATGAAGCTGGAGTATTTCAAATCGATCTATCCCGACTGGACTGCGGCGCTGAAGTCGGATCCGGTCGTCAAGCTGATCGAGCTGGCAGCGTATGACGAGATCCGTGCTGCGGCGCGAGTCAATGACGCTGCGCGCGCAGTCATGCTCGCGTTTTCTACGGGCGCCGATCTGGAGCATCTGGCGGTTCTGTTGGACACGGAGCGAGCGGTGATCGATCCCGGTGATCCGGAAGCTAATCCGCCAGTCGAGCGGCGCATGGAATCGGACGATCGGTTGAAGTTGCGCGCTCAGATGTCGATGGAGCGTGCGACGGTTGCAGGGCCATTCGGCGCGTACCGGGCATTCGCGATGGACGCGTCTGCCGACGTGCTGGATGTGACTGTAGACCGACCGGAACCGGGTACCGTGCGGCTCACGATCATGTCCGCACGAGGCGATGGCGTACCGGATCAGGCATTGCTTGATCTGGTGCGCGACAAAGTAGCGCCCGAGACCGTTCGCCCGCTCAACGATACGGTTCTGATCAGTGCGGCGGCGAAGATCGAATACGCCATCGATGCGATCGTATATGTCGGCGGCGGGCCGGATCCGAACATTGTGCTGGATGCCCGCCGAAAGATGTTGGAGAGCGTGGTGGCGAATTCGAGAAAGCTTCGGGTTGGTATGCCCCGGTCTGCTATCGAAGGGGCGCTCCACGCGCCCGACAGTGGCGTCACCCGCATAGAACTGCGTTCGCCGGCCGACGATGTCTTATGTGGTTCGCGAGAGTTTGCGCATTGCACGGCCATCAATTTGGAGGTGAAGATCGATGACGCCTGAGCCGCTGCTGCCGTCGAATCAAACGCCGCTCGAGGCGGCACTCGCGCGCGTGATGCGCCCGACCGTCCAGCCGGAAGTGCTGCGCACGCTATGGGACGCTGATCGCTGTCCAGTAGCGTGGTTACCGTGGCTCGCATGGGCACTGGCTGTCGATGGTTGGGAACTCGCCGAATCGGAGGATGCCCGGCGAGCGCTGGTGAAGGGCTCGTTGGCGTTGCATCGAAAGAAGGGCACACCTTGGGCGGTGCGTGAGGTAATTCGCCGCCTTGGGTTCGGCGAGGTCACGATCATCGAAGGGCGCAGAGGCGGGCGTCGCGATGGGGCGTTCGTACGTAACGGTGAGCAATTGCGCGGTAGGACGAGCGCGTGGGCAGAGTACATCGTGAAGTTGGGGAGGCCAGTCACCCGCGATCAGGCCGACAAGTTGTGGCGGGCGATTGAGCGTTACGCGCCTGCCCGCAGCAAGCTTGCCGCGCTCGATTATGCAGCCGTTGCGATCCGTCATAACGGCATTGCAGTCCGGGACGGGCAATACACTAGAGGGAGTATCACGACATGACAGATCTGGTTGAGATCGAGCGATGGGAGAATGGAATCTACCAACTCGAAACGTCGGATCCTGTAATGGGTGGACCGGACGGTATCGACAACTTGCAGGCAAAGCAACTTGCGAACCGCACTCGATATCTGAAAAAAGCGATCGAGGCCAGCCAAAGCAGCTTTGACGAGCATGTTGAAGCGACCGATCCGCATCCGCAATATGCGACACACGGCGAATTGGCAGAAAAGGTCGCCGCTTTGGTAGCGCAGGCGCCGGGCACGCTCGATACGTTGAGCAAGCTCGCGAAGGCGCTAGACAACGATCCGAATTTCGCATCGAAGGTCGCGAGTGCGCTGGCATCGAAAGCGGCGCTGGACTCACCGCCGTTCGTCGGCACGCCGACGACGCCGACACCACCTATGGGCGATAGCGGTTCGGTCGTGGTGAACGCGGCATGGGTCAGAGGGCAGAACTATCAGCCAGCGCTCGGCTTTACGCCGGTTCAGCAGGGAGGCGGCACGAATCAAGGCGCGAATAAGGTCAAGATCGGCTGGAATCTTGATGGTTCCGGGCTGAGGTGCATGGTGGACGCGACCGACCTCGGGAACTTCGTGTTCGATAGCGCAGTCATCGGACAGATCGTATTCGAACCTCGTACGCAGGCGCGGGCAGGGTACCTGAAGTGCAACGGGGCGCTGATCAAACGGGCCGACTATCCCAAGCTTTGGGCGTACGCGCAGGCAAGCGGCGCGCTCGTTACTGATGCTGCATGGGGCGCCGGCAACAACGGCTGCTTTTCCCATGGGGATGGCGCGACGACATTCCGTTTGCCCGAATTGCGTGGGGAATTCTTGCGTTGCTGGGACGATGGCCGCGGGGCGGACGCGTCGCGCGCGATCGGGACATGGCAAGGCGGGCAGAACGCCTATCACGCGCACGGCGCATCGTCCGGTGCGGCGGGAGCACACGGTCATTCTGCGTGGACCGATACGCAAGGATGGCATGGTCACCACGGCACGACCGCGGGCGGAGGCGCGCACAGTCACCAGCTGGACTACAGGACTCCCGAGTGGACAGCGGATACCGACCGGGGCGGCGTCGGCAGCACGTTTTCAGTCGATGCGCCGGTCCAGCCGTGGACAACTGTCGTTGGTGACCACGTGCACGTATTTGACACCGACGGGGCGGGCAATCACGCGCACAACGTCGGAATCGGTGCAGTCGGCGACCACGTCCATTCCATCACGATCAACGGTGACGGCGGAAACGAAGCACGTCCGCGCAACATCGCGCTGCTTGCAATGATTCGCGCGTATTAAACGGAGTACGAAATGCTCTTGCATCAATATGACAGCCAAACCGGTCAATATCTGAACAGTTTTTTGGCTGATCCTGATCCTCTCAATCCCGGTCGGTGGCTGGAGCCAGCATTTACCACGTCCATGCAATTGCCTGAGCGGCCGCGCCTCACGTGGCCGGTCTTTCGCGATGGTTCGTGGTCACTGGTGCCTGACTATCGAACATTGCGTCTCTATCGAAAGGACAACGGCGAGGTGGCCGAGATACTGGTCATTGGAATTACGCCGGACGATGCCGGCTTGACTGATGTACCGCGGCCATCCGATGAGCACGTTTGGAGCGAGGCGACAAAATCATGGGAGGTGGACCCGTCGATCGTCGCAGCTCGCGCTCGCGACGTGGCGATGGCGGAATTCGAGAGACGACGCGCAATTGCTGTGCGGAAGAACTTCGGCAAGGCCGACGCGTTTGCCGCCGGCATGATGACGCTCGCTGAAGAAGCTGTCTTCAAGGCGTGGGCGGCTTATCAAATGGCGTTGGTGCGGCTTGTCGATTCGCCGACGTTTCCGGACGGTGTCGTTTGGCCCGATGAGCCGGACGAGGCGCAAGTCGTTGCGCAGGCCGAGGCGGAAGCTGACGCCGCGAGAAAGCGACTGGAGGCGGACGCCGCTGCACGCCTTGCAGCCGCGCAGCCGCCGAAGCAAGTGCCGGTCGACAGCCGGAACGCCGAGCTGACCGACTGACGCTGGATCCGCATTTAAGAGTGCGATGACGCACGTTCGAATTGCAGGCCGCTCACATGAGCGGCTTTTCTATTTGTAGCTTTCTCGGAGACCTGAATGGCTGCTACTTCTTTCTATCACGGCGTCACGACCGTGCTGGTCGATACCGGGCCGCGCACGATCGCAGTCCCGTCGACGTCGGTCGTCGGCATCGTGGACACCTACACGCCTGGCCCGGACCTCGTCGCGCCCAACGTGCCCGTGCGCATCACCAGCGAGTACGACGCCGTCGCTGCGTTCGGTGAGACCAGCCCGATCACGCGCGCGATTCAGGGCATCTACAAGCAGAGCAAGACGGTCATGGTGGCTGTCGGCGTTCCGGCCGATCAGACCGATGCTGAACTGACGTCCGCGATTATCGGTGGCGTGTCCGCGGGCGGTGCGCGCACCGGCATGCAGGCGCTGCTCGATGGCAAATCGCTGTTCGACCTGAAGCCGCGGCTGCTGATCGCGCCCGGCCATACCGCCAAGCAGCCGGTCGCGACAGCGGCCGATGAGCTTGCCGCCAAGCTGCGCGCGATCGCGATCATCGACGGGCCGAACAAGACCGACGAGGATGCGATCCAGTACGCGAAGAACTTCGGCAGCAAGCGTCTGTATCTGGTCGATCCCGGCGTGCGGTACTGGGACACGGCGAAGAACGCGGACGTCGACGCGCCGGCATCGGCGTATGCGGCGGGCCTGTTCTGCCAGACCGACGCGGCGATCGGCTTCTGGGCATCGCCCTCGAACAAGGAAATCGTCGGCATCAGCGGCACGAAGCGGCCGATCGAATTTCTCGACGGCGACGAGACCTGCCGCGCGAATCTGCTGAACAACGCGTTCATCACGACGATCATCCGCGACGGCGGGTATCGCCTGTGGGGCAACCGGACGTTGTCGGCCGATCCGAAGTGGTCGTTCGTGACTCGCGTGCGCACGCTCGACATCGTGATGGACGCCGTGCAGGCCGGCCATAAGTGGGCGGTCGATCGCGGCATTACGGCAACGTACGTGCAGGACGTCACCGAAGGGCTGCGGGCGTTCATGCGCGATCTGCGCAATCAGGGCGCGGTGATCAACTTCGAGGTGTACCCGGATCCGAAGCTCAATTCCGCGTCGCAGCTCGAGCAGGGCAAGGTGTACTGGAACATCCGGTTCACGGACGTTCCGCCGGCAGAAAACCCGATCTTCCGCTTCGAGGTCACGAACGAGTGGCTGACGGAAGTTCTCGACACGCAATCGTAAGAGGTGACGCATGGTCCCGGAAACTCTGAACAACATGGCGTTGTACGTCGATGGGCGCGGCTTCGCCGGGCGCGCGCCCGAACTCAGCCCGCCGAAGCTGAAGATCAAGACGGAGGACTACCGCGCAGGCGGCATGGACGCGCCGGTCAAGGTCGACCAAGGCATGGAGGGGCTGCAGGCGGCGTTCACCATGGGTAGCGTCGAGCGTGACGTGCTGAAGTTCTTCGGGCTGGCCGACAACAGCGCGTTCAACGCCACCTTTCGCGGTGCGTTTCGCGACACGCGGGGCAAGGTGAAGTCGGTCGCGCTCATCATGCGCGGCATGCTGTCCGAATACGATCCCGGCAGCTGGAAGCCGGGCTCGACGTCGGAGCTGAAGTACACGGTCGACCTGTCGTACTACAAGGCCGAGATCGACGGCGCAGTGATCTGCGAGATCGACGTGCTCAACATGATCCGCATCATCGACGGCGTCGATCAGCTCGCCGACGTGCGCAAGGCGCTCGGCATGTGAGCGCCGCGGCCGGCCAAAGCAACTTTTCGATAACCCGAGGGGCGGTCCGTTGACCGCCCCTTTGTCATTTCCGAGGTGCTGAGTGGAAACCGTGAAGATCAAACTGAAGTATCCCGTGGCGTTCGACGGCGTCGTGCGTGACGAGCTGGTGATGCGCCGCCCGAAGGTTCGCGACATGCGCGCGGCGAGCAAGCAGGCGCAGGGCGACGACGAGCTGCGCGAGATCGTGCTGTTCGCGACGCTGGCCGACGTCGCACCCGACGACATCGAAGGAATGGACATGGTCGATTACGACGCAATGCAGCGTGCGTATGAATCCTTTCGATCCGTTCGTCCGGCTGCCAATCGAAACAGTGAAGGCGCTGGCTCGCCGGCTGATGAAGGAGTACGGGGTGCAGCCGCAGTCGGTTGACGACATGACGATCGACGACGTGTTGTGGTGGCTGACTGATTGAGCGAGGACTGACATGGCACGTGATATTGCACTTGGCATCGTCATCGGCGGTGCCGTGTCGGCAACGCTCGGCAAGGCGTTCGCCGACACGAACTCGAAGATCGTCGGGCTGCGCAAAGCTGCGAGCGAGCGCGGCATGTGGCAGCGGCAGATTGGCGAGACGATCAAGCTGCAGGAGGAGTTTCGCCGGCTGCATTTGGCGGGCGATAGCGCCGCGGACGGAATCCGGCGCAAGCTGGACAGCAACGTTCGTGCGCTGCGTGACGCCGGCTTCGAGGTCGATCGCCTCGATCGGGCGTACGCGAGACTCGGGCGTACGGTGCGCGGGCTTGAACTCAAAGCGGCCGGGCATGAACGTCTGGCTGCCGGTCGCGACGGCATGCGTGACGCGGCCCGCGACGCCGTGAAGCTCGGTGCGGCTGTCGCGGTGCCGACCACGGTGTCGGCGCAGTATCAGGCAATTATCCGCGACATCGCGATCAAGGCCGGCATCGCCCGCACGGAGCAGGAGCGAGCGATGTCCGAGCGCATCCGCCGTGACGCATTGTCGAACGGTATGGGGCGCAACGAGCTGGCTGATGCGGTCAACCAGATGGTTGCGGCCGGGATGGACGTCGACCGGGCGCTGAACTTCGGCCCGGCCGTCGCGAAATTCTCGGTAGGTCAGGGGGCGTCCAGCATCGAGACTGCGCAGATGATTCAGGCGCTGCAGCAGAACGCTGACATCAAGGATCCCAAGGCGATGATGAAGGCGCTGGAGGCGATCGCGTATCTCGGCAAGGAGGGCTCGTTCGAATCCGTCGACATGGCGCGGTGGTTCCCGGTGCTGTTGGCCGAAATGAAGAAGCTCGGCATCACGGGGCAGGATTCGGTGACGCAGCTCGGCGCAATGCTGCAGGTCCAGATGAAGACGGCCGGCAACGCAGACGAGGCAGCGAACAACCTGAAGAACTGGTTTTCGAAGATCGGATCGGGCGAGACCGAGCGCAACTACAAGAAGGCCGGCGTCGACTACGAAGCGAAGATGAAGGAGGCGATCAACAAGGGATGGTCGCCGCTGGAGGCGTCGTTCGTTCTCGCACGGGCCTACATCGAGCGTGTCGATCCGAAGAAGGCGGCGCAGCTGGCAGCGGTGGCGAAGCAGCTCAACAGCGAGCTGGATCCCGCCAAGCGTCAGGCGCAGATGCGGGCCTTCGAGGACACGATGAAGACCGGCGACCTGTTCAACGACATGCAGGTCAAGGCGGCGCTCACCGCGTACATGCAGAACGCCGATCTGTATCAGAAGCTCAAGCGCAACGCGGCGGACGCGAGCGGCGAGATCGACAAGGATCTGGCCGATCGGCGGGCAACGTCGAAGCAGATCTGGAGCGAGGTCGTCCAGCAGTGGGACGACGCGATGCGCAGTATCGGCGATGCGCTGCGGCCGGTGACGGATCTCGCCGGCAAGGTCGCGAAGCGCGCGGGCGAAACGGTGCAGCACGCGTCCGACGCGTCCCCCGGAGCGACCGCAGCGGTCGTCGGCGTCATCGGCACGGCGATTGCCGTTCGTGGCGCACGTGCTGCGTGGAACATGGGGCGCGGCGTGTTCGACATTCTGCGCGGCGGCTGGATGGCTCGACGTGGCGGTGGTGGTGCACCTGGTGGCGGCACTGCCGGCGGGCGGCTCGGCAAGGCGCTCGACGCGTTGAGCGGTGCCGCCGGGGGCGTGCAACGCGTATTCGTCGTGAACCTGCCGGGCGGCGGTCTCGGTGGCGGCATCGCCGGCGCAGCGGGCGATCTGCTCGGCGACCTTGCCGGCGGCGGCTCGACAGCTGGTCGCGCGTCGAGCGGTCGACTCGGGCGCGTCATCGGCGCGTTTCGTACGGTCGCCGGCCGCATTGCACCGTACGCGGGGAAGCTCGCGATCGCCGGCAGCGTCCTGAAGATCGCGTTTGCGGCGAAGGACGCATACGCGGTCGCACGCAGCGACCAGCCGATCGCGAGGAAGGCGGAAGGGTACGCCAGCATCGGCGGCTCGCTCGCCGGTGGCGTCGTTGGAGCGAAGCTCGGTGCGGGTATCGGCATGCTCGGCGGCCCGATCGGTGCCGCGATCGGCGGTGTGCTTGGCGGTGCAGTCGGTACGTTCGCCGGCGGAAAGTTACTTGGCGCGATAGCGCGATGGGCGACTGGGCCGAAGGCGGACGACAGTGACGCAGTGAAGGCCGCTGCAAAGGTCGCTGCGGCCGCGGATTCGCCGCAGTCGCGTCCCTTCAAGGTCGAGCAACAAAACTCATTCGCTCCGGTGTTCCACATCAAGGTCGAGGGCAGTTCGGATGCAGAGATCGCGGACAAGCTGCTGGCCCGCATCAACCCGCTGATTCAGCGGACGATGACCGAGACGCTCGACAAGAGCAATCGGTCGGCGATGTTCGATGCACCGCATTTGTAAGGGGTGGTAGATGGACTTCATTTCCAGTGTGACGCAGGCCGCGACGCAGGCCAGCATTGCGTCGGAACGCGTTCGGCACGTGGTGCGCGTGTTCGATCGGAATCGCAGTGCGAGCCAGAACACCGTCGACACGTTGACGAAGCTCGCGACTGGCAACCTCACGTCGGCCGCGGACCTGCTGCGCGGTGCGACGAGTCTGCTGTCCGTCGCCGGCGACCTCAGTCCGCAGATCGGTACGGTGATGCGCAGTTTCTCGGCAACCGGTGCGGCCGTCAGTGGCGTGCTGAAGATGGTCGGCGGCGTCAATCATCCGTTGATCCAGTCGGCTGCGCAGTCCGTCATGGGCGCGTTGGGTGAAGCGAAAACGCAGTTCACCGCGCTGGTCGGCGAGCAGACGATGGGCGCGTTGCAGTCGTTCGCGCAGACGACGGGGCTCAGTTCCATCTTCTCCGGCCTGTTCGACAGCGCGACGTCGTCTACCCCTCATCTGCTGACGTTGTCGACCGATGACGGGGACGCGTTCCACTTCGGTCTGTCGACGGCGGCATACGACAAGCTGCGGCGCTCGACGCGCTTCAAGATTGCGTCGCAGGAGCGCTTGAATCGCGAGGAAGCGCAGCAGCCGGTGAGTCAGGGCGGCGACACGATCACGCTGTCGGGCGTCGTGTTCCCGTCGCTCGGTGCCGGCTTCCGCCAGCTGGAGGCGCTGCGCGCGATCGGCGCGAAGTTGAAGCCGGTGCAGCTGACGGCCGGCACGGGCGACGTGCTCGGGCGCTGGTATCTGCACAGCGTCGATGAAGAGCAGGAGGCGCTGATGTCCGACGGTGCGCCGCGCAAGCAAACCTACAGTCTGGAGTTCGGCCGCTATGGCGAAGATTTTGCGAACCTCTGACGGGGACATCCTCGACACGCTCTGCTACGCCCACTACGGGACGTTGAAGGGCACCGTCGAGGCCGTGTACGAAGCCAATCCCGGTCTCGCGCGCGAGCCACAGCCGTTTCGGTCCGGCGTGTTGATCACGATGCCGGATCTCGACACGCCGCGCGACGAACCGATCCAGCTTTGGTCGTGACGGAGGGACGATGCGGGCAATTTTTCAGGTCGTCGCGAACGGCGACGACATCACGCGCGTGATTCAGGACCGCGTACTGCAGATTCAGACGACCGACAAGCCGGGCCTTGAGGCGGATGAGTGCGAGATCGAGCTGGACGACCGTGACGGCAAGGTGCGGTTCCCGCCGAAGGGCGCGACGTTGAAGATCTCGCTCGGATGGGAAGGGCAAGGGCTGACGATGCTCGGCGAGTATGCAGTGGACGAGATCGTGCTGCGTGGGCCGCCGGCGACGCTGATCATCCGCGGTAGACCGGCTAACCTGCGCGCGACGTCGAAGACGCAGCGCAACGGCAGCTGGACGAACGTGAAGCTGGCCGACATCGTCGGCGACGTCGCGCGGCGCAACAAATGGGCCGCGGCATGTTCGGTCGACGCGGCCGTGCCGCGTGCCGATCAGTTCGGCGAGAGCGACCTGCATTTCATTACGCGTATGGCGCGGCAGTACGGCGCGACGGCGACGGTGAAGGCGGGCAAGCTGATCGTCGCGCCGATCGGCGGCGGCAAGAGCGCCAGCGGCAAGCCGTTGCCGTCTATCACCCTGACACCGGACGATCTGACGGACTACGAGATCTCGTTTCCTGATCGTGCGAGCTTCGTTGCTGTACGGACGAAGGTGCACGACAAGAAAACGGGGAAGAAGATCGACCTGACGATCCCGAATCCCGACGCTCCGCCCGGCGCCGCCGCGGTTCATACCGAGCGCCATGCGTTCGCCAGTCCGGAGGCCGCGAAGACCGCCGCGAAGTCGCGCCTTGAGAAGCTGAACCGGCACACCGCGCGCAGCGTCCTGCGAATGAAGGGGCGTACGGACATATCGGCCGAGAAGACCGTAAAGCTGTCGGGTTTCAAGCAGGAGGCGGACGGCGACTTTCTGGTCGATTCCGTACGACACCGGTATGCCGGCAATGGTTGGGAGACGTCGGTGGAGCTGAACGCCGGCAACAAGGGCAAGGCGAAGGTCGGCCATCGCAAGAAGCCGACGAAGAAGATCGATCTGGTTGTACCGTCGCCGCCGAAGTAACACACGCGTGCGTCGATTTCTGGCAGCCGCCTCGAGGCAACTCGGGCGGCTTTTTCTTTTATTGCGGGGGTGGAATGCAGGACCACGAGAAAACCATTCTGGAGCTGATCATCATGGGCGGACTGATTGGTATCGCGAAGGTGCTGGTCGGCAGCGATCAGCTCACGTTCCGGCTTGTTGCTGGCAGGGCGGTGTTGGGCTCGGCGACGTCGATGGTCGCCGGCTTGGCGCTGTTGCAGATCCCGGATCTGCCACCGATCGCGCTGCTCGGTCTCGGCAGCGCACTCGGCATCATCGGATCGCAGTACCTCGAAGTGCTGCTGCGTCGGAACGCGAAGCGACTGTTCGGGGAGAAGTGACGATGGCGCGTATCACCGTTACCGCTGCCGGCGGCCGCAACCGCGTCGCGTTTCTCGACATGATCGCCGTGAGCGAGATCGGCTCGGATCTGTTGGGGAAGTCGGACGATGGCTACAACGTGCTCGTCGGCTCGACGCCGTCGCGGCCGCTGCTGTTCGCAAGCTACGCGGCGCATCCGAATGTGCTCAACCGGCAGATTCCAGTGCCGTCGACAGCCGCCGGCCGCTATCAGATTCTCGCGCGCTGGTGGCGGATCTATCAGGCGCAGATGAAGCTACCGGACTTCGGGCCGGTCTCGCAGGACCGGTACGCACTGCAGCAGCTGCGCGAGCACGGCGCATTGCCGCTGATCGACGCCGGCCGGTTCCGCGAGGCCGTCGCGAAGGTCTCGAACGTATGGGCCAGTCTGCCGGGGGCCGGATACGGCCAGCATGAAAACAAGATCGAGCATTTGCTGGCCGCGTATCGCGCGGCCGGCGGGGAGGTGGCCGCATGACGTGGATCGACCCGCGCATCTGGCTGCTTGTCGTTGCCGGCGTCGTCGCCGGTGCGGCGTGCGGATATTTCAAGGGGCATCGTGATGCCGACCAGTCCGCGAAGGTCGCGGATCAGGCGCATCAGATCGAATCCCTGACGAACGAACGTAACGAGGTTCGCCGCCAGCTGGCGGCTCAACAGGAGATCGCAACCCATGCTGCGAAAGAACGTGATCATGCACGCCGCGATGCTGCTGCTGCCGATGGCGCTGCTGACGGCCTGCGCAGGCAAGTCGCCTCGCTCGTCGCCGACGCCCGGCGTGCCGGCGCTGCGGCAGGAAGCCCGGCAACCGACGGCGCCCTTGATCTGCTTGCCGACCTGTTCGGCCGGGCTGACGAAGCAGCGGGAGAGCTGGCGCGAATCGCTGACGAGCGCGGTATCGCCGGCCAGCAGTGCGAGCGCAGTTACGACGCGTTGACGGGCAACGCGCAATCCGACCAGCCGCGATAGAGCGGCCTGAGGCCGAAGGGTCTCGAAAGAAACAGGGCGACCGAGGTGCGTGCGGCAACACGCGCCCCGGTCGCCTTTCCACTGAGCATGCCAGTGAATCGGCCAAGGCCCTGCTACCTACCGGTAGGCGGGCCGGATTCTACACCAAGTTTAAAAACGGCTTTCACAATGGCAAATCCGATTATTCCGTGGATCGGCGGCAAGCGTCGCCTTGCGGACCATCTCATCCCGCGCTTCCCGGCGCACGACTGTTACGTCGAGGTGTTCGCCGGCGGGGCAGCGCTGTATTTCCTCCGGCCGCCAGCCAAAGTCGAGGTGATCAACGACATCAATGGTGAGCTGATCAACCTCTACCGCGTCGTCCAGCACCACCTCGAGGAATTCGTGCGGCAGTTCAAATGGGCGTTGACGAGCCGGCAGGTCTTCGAGTGGCTGAAGCAGACCGTTCCCGAAACGCTCACCGATATCCAGCGTGCCGCGCGGTTCTACTACCTGCAGAAAAGTTGCTTTGGAGCGAAGCTCGAAGGGCAGACGTTCGGCACGGCGACGACAACGCCGCCCGACCGGAATCTCCTGCGCATCGAGGGGAAACTGTCAGCGGCGCATCTGCGCCTTGCGAACGCGTTCATCGAGCGGCTGGATTGGGCTGCGTGCATCGATCGATACGACCGCCCACATACGCTGTTCTGCTTGGACCCGCCGTATTACGAGACGTAAGGGTATGGCGTGGCGTTTCCATTCGGCGGGTGCGAGCGGATGGCGCAACGCCTGCGGTCGATCAAAGGGGCGCGATCGTGAGCCTTAATGACCATCCCGATATTCGGCGAGTGTTCGACGGTTTTCACATCGAGACCGTGCCGATTCAATACACGGTCGGCGGCGGGAGGGGCCTCGAGCGAAACGAGCTGATCACTTTCAGTTGGGACGACGCAGTGCAGCTCGCAGAACTGTTCTAACCGATGATGCCGTCGCATGGCATCGCACCGGCATTGCGCTTACAAATTCGCGAACGTGGGAAGGAGGTCTTGATCTACGAGCCGAATCTCGATGCGATTCGCTGTCCCGATGTGTTCGGGCTTTTTTCATCGAGAAGGGAGCATCGGTGGTACTGACGATGATCGTGCCGGTCTGATCCTTGCTGGTCTCCGGAGCAGGAACAATCTCACGTGCCTCCGGAACCTGATGCTGCGAGATTACCTTCGGCAAGTAGATTATGCAGCCGACGCCCGGCTTGTCGTCGAAGACCTTCTTCGATGTGTGACTTCTCGCTTCCTGCAATCCAAGTCTTCGCGACGTGCTACGATTGATTACCGAATGATCGGGAGTAGGCAATGGACCTAGACGGATTCAAGCTGTATCGCAGCTATTTCTATCGCGTCTCTGCAAATTCCTGTCCGGCAGGAGAGTGGCGCGGCACGATTGATATTCGACGACGTCATTGGAACGGCACAACCGAAGCTGTGATTTCGAATATGGACGTGCCGGGCACGTTCATCTCCGAGGGCTTGTTCCTCGCTGCCTCTGACGCCTACTGTCACATGCTCATCGACGAGCAAAAGTTCGGGGATAAGTAGGCTCAATGCGCCCTCCAGAATTCAATTAGCGAGACTTGCTGATTTGCGTCCCAGCCATGGCCTCGCGCTGTGCCGCTGACGTACAAGTCGGTGATATCGCCGGCATCACGTGTACAATGAATCGACATCACCCTTCGCACAGCCCCGACAAGAGGCGCGTTGGTTCGTCAATAGACGGAGCGCATCATGTACCGGACAATCCCATATCGGGGTTTCGAGATTCATGTTGAACTGACGTCCTCGGCAGAGGACCTATACGACGTAAGTTTTCAGATAAAAGGTAGCCAGAACCTCGTCCTCATTGGCGAACGAGGTAGCCGTATCCGTTTGCGCAACGGCCCTTTTACCCGACGCTGGGCATACCTCATCGCGGAGGTGGCGGGGCAGGCAGCGATCGACGTGCTGCTTGGTCCGCCAAACGACGATAGCTCTGCTGCCTGATCTGCGACGCGTTCGCTCCGAACGGCCAGATCGCCGCTAGCGTGCACCTCTCTCTCGCCTCCGTCCAGAAGCGTTGCGGTAAAAGTTGCACTGGCTGCCCGAGTTTACCAGCGGCCCGAAAGGGATTGCTTGAAGTTCGCCTTGGCCACCTGTAGGGGACTGCGAGAGACTGTTGGCGGCCTCGATCCGACACTTGACTTGACCGGATGGATTGTCAGTTGCCAAAGGTCAAGCAGTGTGTGCTCGGAATTTGTTGGCGACAGTGATCGGCATGTTCAGCGCGCGGGCTGCAGTCGGCGTGGGCTTTATCTGGTCAACCATCCACGTCGAAAGCATCTCGGTTAACGCGGGCACGATGGCATATTGTGTGCTGTAGGGGCGGTGTGACGAGGCGCTTTGTCATCTGTTTGGTGGCGGTCGAAATAAGATCGACACCCGATCAGCGATGCGCGTATTATGGGTTCGTTCGAGCGCCCGTTTGCTGTTTTGACTGCTCGCCCTTCACCTACCGTCGTGTTGCGTCGCGCATTTCGTCGCTTGCTGTGCGCACAATCCGGGCGAAGTAAAGTTCGCGCACTCGAAGTGGACGAGCTTTTGGCCCGGCTTGAACGCATTCACGATTCGCGATTCGCGCTTCCGAAAACAGGAGCCTGCTCCTTCGCCCTCATTTTTCCGGGTGTACTTGCGCCGCAGGGAGCAGTCCAAGGGGGGCGCATCCGAACTTTGGAGCAACATCATGATTGACGCTAACCCAAGTAACCCCTTTCGACACCTTCCACTCTCGCCCGAGCAAGACGCGGAAATCCGTCACTATATAGCGAAGAAGGAGAAAAGGGGCGAGCCATGGGACACGTCAGAACTGAGGATGATGTTGAAAGACATGCTTTCCCCTCCGCCGAGCGACGAAGAGGGGCCAGAGTCTACCGTTGAAGAGACGAAACTGGCCTGTGAATATGCATTGTCGTCGATCGACGAAGCCATGGAATCTGTATCCGCAACTGAAGAACGGCTCGCAGCAATGGAAGCCGAAGAAATGAAGCACCCTAGGTGGTAGCGCATCCACGATGCTTGGAGTTTAGACCACAGGCGAGCAACCCTGAGCGGCCAGCCATCTCTCCGCCCATTGCGTCGCGTACGCAATCGCGTCATCGCGCCTATCGAAACCGGTCAGATCGCCACTGGCATGCACCTCTCTCTCACCTCCGTCCAGAAGCCTCATGGTAATCCTCGCATGTGCGATGTACTCTCCATCAGCCCTGCGGGGCGTCGGGTCGATTCGGAATTGTGTCGTATCGAAGAGCACTTGCTCCCCCTGTTTGGTTGTCGAGAGTGGGGCTGCCGTGTGGGTGCGGCGAGCAGAAGTGTCCGCCATTGAGAAGTGCCACGATCCGGCTAGCTTCACCATCGCGTCGTGGTCGCGCACCACTCGACGACTCAATAGCGGCAGCGGCCAAGAGGTCTGGTAGACCTCAGAGCGATAACAATGGACGAAACAGCTCTGCTCATGAAAGTTGATCACCTCTCGATACCCTATTACCTGATCCTCTGCGGTCGCTGGTCAACCTATGTGCTAAATGCGGACCGTATAGTTCTTCGCCGTGCAGCAAGTCCGCTGTTGCGTGCCTTTGCGCGAACTCACGGAGAATTTGCGAGTATTGACGGCACCGTATGGAACGCCTTCTCCGATGCCGAAGGGCTTTCAGTCGTCGAGCGACGGCAGACACGGTGCTATGCGCTGGTTAAGGGAACTGAAACCGAGCACCAATTGCGATTGCTGGCGACCCTCTGACGTCAATGTGCGGGCGGTCTTATCGGGTCCGACGGGACGGACAAGCCGAAATTCAGTGTGCCCAGTGCTGATTGCGCCGTTCAATCGCAGCCACGACAACATTGAGTACATGACGGGCAACACTCTCATTAGTCATGCCAGCATTGAGGTACTGACGAACCTTCATGATCTGTGATTGGTGAGAGCCATCGTCGTTATCCGTGACGAAAATATTGACCGTCGCGATATCACCCATCAAGACAACGTGGATGGTCTTACGACCCACGGACCGCTTGCATACTTAAAGTAGCCATGGCCGCTTCCGATTTGTTCGATGGAGCTTCCAGTATGCCCGCCAACCGCAAGTGGAATTCGTCTATAAGCGCCGCCGTTGCAGTCGTTTCGTAGGCAATTCGTGCGCTGTGAGCATTTTTGACTTATGCGACTGCCAAGGGCGCGCCAGGGCCAGATCCGATCCCGGCGGCTCAGCGCTGCTGTACACGTCAAGACGCGGACTCGGAGTCCAATTTGTTGGCGTGGGATTCACGAGGATTTGCGGTCGTCGCTTGATGCATGCTCACGTGGCGAACAGTCGCTTTGGCGACTCTGGTTGTCGAGCGGGGTGCAGGGGGCCGCTCGGAGTTCGCCAGTCGCAGTGATCACCCGCGCCGCTGTCGGTCAGAAGCGGTCAGCACATGCAAACGGATCACCGCTGGCTGTCTCGTGAGAGGTTCAAAAGATCACCGATCACGCCGAGCAGGCGTGCGATGGGTACAGGCTTACTAAGCAGCGCATTCCAAAGGGGCTCTATTTGCGGACCGGGCGTCCCGGCCGTAAGCATCACAATTGGAATGTGTGCGGTGGCCGCATGTGACTTAAGACGTCGGCATAAGGCGACGCCGTCGAGCACTGGCATCATCCAGTCCGTAACAATGAGATCTGGATGTTCTGCCGATGTGACGCTGACAGCAGCCTCTCCGTCAGACGCGACGAGGACACGATATCCCCTCGCTTCCAGCACTGTCCGCAGGAGTTCGAGAATGCGTGCATCGTCGTCAACCAGCAGAATCGTCTCCACGTCGCCTCCTGTCGAAAACCATAGGGGCGCAAGTCTCGAACCTGTCGGTCTGTCCCATCGACCCGAACCGCAGTTGTTCAATTTGCCTTATCTCGGAATGAGTCGTTCTGCCTTCAGCCGCTCGAAAAGATCGAAGAACGCGTCGGTCGTAGGGCTCGCCCGACAATGCCGCTGGCACCGACGATCAGTGCTCGGTGATTCATCGTGACTCCACGTTCGTTAGTGATACAAGCGTACTTCAGACCTGGATTCGCATCTTGGGTAGTATTTCGGGGTTTAATGGAATTGGATTCAACAATGGCCAGCTTCCCGACCGAACATCTGAAGGGCATCGTTCCATTCGTGTGTGTCGCCGACGCGGGCGGTTTCACCGCTGCGGCCGAGCGGCTGAACCTCACGAAT